>NZ_JBIWAP010000010.1:187414-248132 GCF_044760075.1 Kitasatospora sp. NPDC098663
CGATTGTGAGCGGCTCGCCGCCGGGTCCGCGCAGGTCCCTGATCCGCACGACCTTCCCCTCCGCCACGGCGTCGACGTTCCCGCCCACGGTGAGCCTGCCGGCGATGGTGACGTTGTTGTCCTTGAGCACGTTGACAGGGCTGTCGATTGTGAGCGGCTCGCCGCCGGGTCCGCGCAGGTCCCTGATCCGCACGACCTTCCCCTCCGCCACGGCGTCGACGTTCCCGCCCACGGTGAGCCCCCCGTCCACGGTGAGTTTCCCGCCCACGGTGAGCCTGTCGTATTCGAGAGACTCGCCCGGGAGGATCTTGACATGGCTGTTGACGATGAGTTTTTCGGTGATGAATGCGCCCTCCCGCACCTCCCCACCGCGCAACTCCCTGATCTGCGCGAATGTCCCTTCCGTCACGGCGGTGAGGTTGCCGGTGACGGTAAGGTTGCGTACCTCGAGGTCGGGGACGCGGACGGTGACCGTGGCCGACAGGATGCGCTCGGCGGTGCCGGTGCCGTTCTGGACGGTGGCGCGCAGGTAGAACACGGTGGTGCTGCGGACGTTGGGGACGGTGAAGGTGCTCCTGTCCAGGACGTTCACCTCGGCGACGTCGTAGAGCAGCTTGAGCGAGGAGACCCCGCCGGCCTCCCAGTTGAGCTTGACGCTGCCCCCGTTGTCGATGACGAGTTCCTCCGGGATGAAGTTGCGCAGCACGAAGTCGGCGGGGAACTTGCCGACGTCGATGACGGTGGGGTCGGTCTTCCAGCCTTCACTGCCGCTCTGGGCCCACTCGACGTCAATCTGTAGCGGGGAGCTGCCGACCTCGGTGTTGATCCGCATGCCCATGAGCTGGATGGTGATGCCCTGGTCCGGGCCGATCGTGGCGCGGTCGCCGGCGGGGGTGAAGGTGATGGTCTTCGCGGTGGGGTCGGTGCTCGGGGTCCAGCCGTCCAGGCTGATCTTCGGGGTGACGCTGTTCAGGTCGGGCGTGAGGTCGGGGGACTTGTTTCCGGTGGGGACGTGGACGGTGATCTTGCGGCAGTCGACGGAGGCGCCGCGCCGGCTGCCGACGATGACGAGGTCGGCGCGCTCCGGATCGCCGCTGGCGGGTGAGACGCGTAGCGGGTCGGGGTCGGTGCTCAGCTCGAAGGCGAACGCGGTGGGGTCTGCGGGGTCCTGGCCGCTCAGGTTCTCGGTGGCGGTGATCTGCTGGATGGTGGCCATCAGCGGGCTCCTCGTGCGGTGCGGGTGGCGTGGGCGGCGTCCTGGAGGACGAGGAATCCGGTGCGGATCTGCGGGTGTTCGCCGATCGGGAGGGATGCCGGGTCGGGGACGGTGATGGGCAGTTGGGCCCAGTCGGCGCCGACGTGCTCGGCCCAGGACCAGGTGCCGGTGGCGGTGGTGAGCTGCGGGAGGGTGGCCGCGCCGTCCTCGGTGGTGGCGATCAGCAGCGGGCCGGTGCGGAAGTTGACGGCCATGGCGGCGAGCGCGGCCTCGGTGTACTGCGGGGGGACCATGACCGAGGCGACGGGCAGGATGTCGGTGGTGGCGTGCACGGGGGCGCGCGGGTCCAGTAGCAGGGTGACGGCTGCGGAGCTGTCGCCTTCGAAGGCGAGTTTGAGGCGTTGGCCGCGTTCGATGGGCCGCAGGTAGCCGCCGTGGTCGCCGCGCGGGGTGAGGACGGTTTCCAGGTGGTCGTAGTCCTCGTCGAGGACGTAGCCGATCAGGCCGTCGTCGATCTGCTGGGCCTCGCCCAGCCGCACGGTCCACCGGTAGCCGGGCATCTGGGGCTCGGGTGGGTCGATGACGTTGCGCCAGCTGACGTCGGTGCGGGCCGGGCCGTGCAGTTGCAGGTCGAGGCGGGCCCGGACGAGGGCGAGGGGCCGGCCGAGCAGGAAGGCCAGGCTCTGGTCCTCGGGGCCCTCGGGGTCGATGGCCGTCAGGGTGTCGTCGAGTTGGGTGCGGACCGCGTCCAGCACGGCGGGGCCGCGCTGCGCGATGGCGGCGAGCAGCTGGTGGGCGTGCGGGGAGAGCTCCGCGAGCTGGTCGAGCTCCTGGACGGGCGAGTGGGGCAGGGCGGTCCAGGTCACGATCGGCTCGCCGGTCGGGTCGAGGACGGTGCGCAGGTCTCCCAGTGCCTGTCCGTCAGGGGCGTAGCAGGCCAGCGAGCGGTCCAGGCGGTTGTGCAGCAGCCAGGCGCAGACCGGGTTGGCGCCGGGGGTGAGGTCGACGTCCTCGTCGCCCGTCGAGGAGAGGAAGTCGAATTCCAGGCGGGCGGGTTGCAGCAGGCGCGGGCCGAGTTCGGCGTAGCGGTCGGTCTGGATCTCGCCGACGGCGTGGTCCGGTGTCATGGAGGCGGGTTTGAGTAGCCGGTCGAAGTGGAGCGGGTTGTCGATCAGGTTGACGGCGCGGCCGAACCGGTCGACCACCGAGAGTTTGGTGAACATCAGGTGCCCGCAGCGCAGTTCCTGGAACGCGACGAGGTCGATGTCGTCCCAGTCGTCCCAGTCGTTGACGGGCTGGCCGCCGGGGTCGGGAACTGGTCCGGTGCCGTGGGCGATCAGGTCGCCGAGGTGGCCGGTGGGGACGGCGGAGCTGGCGGCCACGCGCTGGCTGACGGCGGTGCTCAGGCCGTCCAGGCGCTGTGAGAGCTGGTCCAGCTCGCGGGTCTCCTGGCGCAGTCGGCGGATCAGCTCCTGGGGCAGGTCGGCGCGTCCTGCCGCGTAGTGGTCGATCTGCCCTTCCTGGTCGTAGCCGCTGGTGGGGGTGAGGATCTGCCGTCCCCGCACCGTCCTAGGGACGGGCAGGGCGCCTTCGCCGTCCCAGCGGTAGTGGTTGCCGTCGAAGGTCCAGAGGTCGGTGCCGGTCTCCTGGAAGGGGATGGCGGTGTACTCGGCCTCCCAGAGCAGGTAGAGCGGCTGCCAGGGCTGGCGCCAGGGTTCGGTGCCGTGCTCGGGCAGTTTGCCGTCGGCGTCGTCCAGGCTCGCTTCGGTATTGCGGGCCTGGACGATGATGAGGAACTCCGTGAGGAGTGCGGGCAGCAGGTCGGGCAGGCCGGCCGTGTTGACCTTGGCCGCGTCGGCGGCGACGGTCGAGGCGGTGATCGGGCCGATGCGGGTGACCAGGCGCTCCTCGACCCGGCAGGGCAGGGCGGAGCCTCGGGTCATGGGCGCGTTGAGCTTGGCGCCCTGCAGCATCAGCACCGGGTCCGCGCTCTGCTCGAACGGCTCGGCCGGCACGCGCTGCAGCATCTGGCCGGCGCGCAGGCCGTGCTCGGCGGCGTAGCTGCGGGCCTGCTCGGCGAGGTCCTCCTCTCGGGTGGACCACGGGAGTCGGGCCCGGGCCGCGCTCACCTGGGCGGCCAGCGCCCTGGTGCGGCCGGCGGCGCCGTCGGCGTTCTCGGGGTCGAGCTCGCGTGGGATGCGGGTGGCGAAGACGTCGGGCTGCTTGCTCTCCCGGTTCAGCGCCCACAGTACGTAGAGGTGCTGCTGGGCGCCGTGCAACTCGCGTTCCAGGGAGTCGAGTTCTCGCTGGGCCTGGTTGAGTTCGGTGGTGACGTGCTGGGCGAGCAGTTCGGTGCGGGCGCGTTCGGCGGTGCTGAGGGCGCTGCGGGCGGCCTCGGTGTCGCGGTCCACCACGCGCCAGCTGTGGCCTCCGGGCACGGGGCCGAACCCGGAGGCGTGGGCGGCGCGTTCGGGGAACAGGTCGCCGTCCGCGCGCTCGAAGTCCTCCAGCACCCCCAGGGTGAAGGCGGCGTAGCGGCGGGCGTCCTGCGCGCTCAGCGCGCCGGTCCCGGCGGGCTGCTCCTGCAGCAGGGCCGCGGCCTCGCCGGTGCTGTTGCCGATGGCGACCGCGATGGAGGAGGCGAGCGGGGAGTCCGACTCGGGGGTGCCGCCGTCGGGGCGCCATTCCACGCCGACCGCGCTGCCGGTGTACAGCGAGCGGCGCGGGCTGCCCAGGCCGGGGGCCAGGCTCCATTCCAGGTCGCGCAGCAGCTCCTCGACGTCGTCGTCCGAGTTCAGGACGTCGGTGGCCGGGTCGGCGTACCAGCCGGCCACCCAGTAGCTGAGCCGGTCGTCGCCGGTGATGTCCTCCAGCGTGTCGTGCAGGGAGAAGACGTTGGTGTTGTAGGGCTGGTAGACGGAGAAGGTGAGCAGGCCCGGGCCGACGGCGGTGAGGAACGGGGCCGAGGTGTCGGCCGGTTCGTGCCAGGGGGCTTCGGCGGTGAGTTCGACGCGGCGGCCGATCTTGGTCGCGGTCGCGGTCGCGGCGGCGGGATCCAGGTAGGAGACGGTGCCGGCGCTGCGGTCGAGGTAGTCGGACTGCACGATCCAGGAGCGCATGCCGGCGTCGGAACGGCGTGCCACCAGCCAGCGGTTGGGGACCAGCGGGAAGTCCCCGATCTCGCCGCTCTCCTCGTCCTGCCGGCCCCGGCACAGCCCCTCGGGCAGCTGCCACTGGAGGTAGACGCCGAGCCGGGAGGGGTCACCGGTCCACATCTGGGTGCCGGCGAACGGCGCCGGTTCGGGCGCCGCGTTGTCGTCGGTGAACGGGACGAAGTTGGCGGTCCAGCGCTGCATGACGTAGCTGCCGTCGGTGTCGCGGGTCTGAGCGTTGACGGCGAACGCCGCGACCTCGACCGGCACCACCAGGGTGTCGTTGGGCATGGGGGTCCTCTTCGGGAACGGGGTCGCTGGGGTCAGGGCCGGGTGAAGGTCTGCAGCTGGGGCGCCTTGGTCATCTGCAGCGCGAACTGGGCCGGCGACAGGCTCGGCAGCCCGTGGGCGGCTGCCAGTTCGGGAGCCAGCGCGCCGGCGATGTCCAGCACGTCGTTGCCGCCCGGGCGCAGAAACCGCGCGAAGCCGGGCGGCGTCGGGAAGTCGCCCCGGGGGTGGCCGATGTCTCCGCTCAGGCTGCGCATCTCGATGGTGCCGTTGTCGCTGATGCCGAAGTGCAGGCCCTGCGGCGGCTCGGCGAGGGCGAAGGTGTCGATGACCCGGGGGTAGAACAGCAGCAGCACGTCGCTGCCGTAGCGCAGTCGGTGCACCGGCTCGACCGCGTCGTCGCCGGCGAAGGCGGTGATGATGGTGCGCGGCCAGTTGGGGACCAGCTCGGAGCGGATCAGCACCGCACACGCGGGCGGCGCGGGCACGGTGGCGGCCAGCGTGTTCAGGTCGGCGTCCAGGGCGTGCCCGACCCCCACGCTCAACGCGCCGTCGACGGCCGCGCGGACCCATCCCTCGTCGACGTAGGCGAACCGGATGCTCTCCGGCGGCAGCATCCGCGGGTCGGGCACCAGGTGGTCGAAGGGGACCATGCCCAGCCGGGACAGCTCCTTCAACCACTCCCGGACCGGCTCGCGTTCGGTCCCGGTGGCCTGCGCCAGCACCTCGCGGACCCGCTCGTCGGCGAGGTGGGCGCGCAGGGCGCCGACCGCCAGCGGCATCTGGGCCGTGGTGCGGACGACGGGTCGCCGCTCGGCGGCGGCCAGCTCGGCGCCGCTGCGGGCCAGCGCGGTGGGCAGCACGCTCCGGACCAGCCGGTCGAAGGCCGCCCGCTGCGGGTTGGCGTGCAGTTGGTCGGCCGCTTGGCGCACGCTGCGCGCCGCGGTGACCAGTTCCGGCCTGGTGGCCAGGCGGCGCAAGGCCTGGCGGGTCTTCTTGCGGAACTCCAGCAGCTTGCCGCGGAACGGCGCGTCCGCCAGCGCCAGGGTGCGCCCGAGGCTGAACGCGGAGGCGTAGCCGGTGTCGAAGACGCCGTGCTCCTGCAGGTAGACCAGCGCCTCGCCGGGTGACTCCAGGCGCGGGTCGGCCGGTGCGGGCAGTGCCTGGGCGGGGGTGGCGGTGAGCGGGCCGCGGTAGAAGGCGAGGGTGCGCTCGCCGGACTCCAGGCGCTGCGGCAGCGCGGTGGCGCCGCTCGCCAGCCGCTGCGCCGCGTCGCCGGTCGCGCTGTTGTGGTCCAGTGGCAGGCGCAGCAGGGTGTCGGTGGCGGCGGCCAGGTTCTCCACCACGTCGCCGAAGCCGATTCCGGAGTCCGGCAGCGTCTCGAACGACCAGGTCTGCAGCGAGACCATGCGCAGGCCCTCGGCGGGCGGGGTGGTGCCGGTGACGTAGGGCTCGAAGCCCTCCAGCGAGACCAGGTGGACGACCTGCTGGCCGCCCGCCGCCGGCGGGAAGCGGTTGGCGACGACGACGGCGTTGAGGTCCTCCGTCAGCGGCTCGGGGTCGGTGCCGGCTGTCATGCGGCGATGGTCGGCGTCCGGGGGGCCGCCCTCGCGGATGTGCGCCAGCAGGGCGAGTTCGGCGGGTTCGGGGCGGATCGCGGTGAAGAGGTCGGCCGGCACCAGAATGCTGCGGCATGCCTCCTCGGCCTCGCCGGGCAGCAGGCCGGCCGGGTCGATGTCCGGCGCGCGACCGGCACCGGCCGCGCCCTTCCGCAAATGGTCGACGGTGCTGACGGTGACCTTGCCGACCGCGTGGGGGTCGTCCGGGAGTTCTCCCTCACCGAAGAGCAGCAGCGCCACCCAGGGCACGCCCTCGGCGGTGCCGTTCAGGCGGCGGGCCCAGGGCAGCGCGGGCGAGTCCAGGGTGATGTGCGGCAGGATCTGGCTGTAGGTGCCGCTCGCGCCCGGCACGGGGTAGGCGGCCTGGACCTCGGAGGCGGCGACCGAGAAGCGAGGCTGGCGCACGGCGAAGCGCTGTACGCGCTCGGACAGGCTGCTGCCGGTGTCCACGCCCTCAATGCTCTCGCTGACGGTGGCGACGTAGCGGCCGGCGTAGAGGGAGGGGATGCGGTGGTCGAGGAAGCGGGTGCGGTGGCCGACGACGGCCATAAGGGATCCCCTCTGTCAGCCGGTGGTGACCAGCATGGGCTCGGCGGTGAACGCGGTCCGGGCGGCGTGGGCATAGCCGGACAGGTCGCTGTCCAGCGGGCCCAGGTCCAGGCCGAACGTGGTGAGCTGGTCGGCCAGCCGGGTGCGGGCGGCAGTCTGGGCGGGGGCGGCGATGGTGGCGGCGATGGTGGCGATGACACCGCCGGGGCGCTGCGGTGCGGCACCGACGGGCCCGGCGGCCGGGTCCAGTGGCTGGTTGCCCTCAGGGTGCATCGGGTCGAAGGCCAGCGCCTTCTCGTCCAGGTAGCCGGTGGAGGTGCCGTGCCGTGCGGCGGGCGAGGCCAGGCTGACCCCGGTGAGCTGGTCCTGCAGTAGCTGCCGCTCGCCGTCGGGCAGGGTGCCCGGGGCGGAAGTGCCCCACAGTTCCTCGGGCACGGCGGCCAGGCAGCGGCTGCGTGACCAGGTCGCCGGGTCGATCACGGAGCCGTCACGGGTGAGGGTGATGTGCTGGGTGCTGGTCAGGCCCCGCTCACCCATCGGCCGGATGCTGAGAGCCGGGCCGGTCTCGGCAGCGGTGTCGGAGGTGCCCAGGAAGACCTGCGTGAGCGGCACGACGCTGTCGGTGGAAAAGGCGAAGCCGTTGGCCGAAACTTCCCAGTCGGCCTCGGCCTCGGCCGCCCGCTGCGTCTCCGTGTGCCGGTCCAGCAGCAGCCCGATCCCGGGGGTGACCCGCACGGTGGTGGGCGGCGGCGGGAGCATCTCCTTGAACCCGTCCCAGTCCAGCACCTTCCCCGCGCTCTCGCGGCCCTTGCCGAAGTTGATGGTGAAGGAGATGAACCAGAGCTTGATCCTGGCCTGACCGCCGGTGGGCGGTCCCCAGATGCCCAGTGCGACGCCGACTTCGACAGTGATGGTCACCTTCACGAAGACGATCTTCACGGTGGCGGACACGCCGATGCGCACCTGCAGGCCCACGTCGACGTAGAACGGCTTCCACTGGAGCAGCGCGTCGACCTTCGCGGTGCACCAGGCCCGGATCACACCGGAGTGGAAACGCACGTCCAGGGACCCGCCGGCCATCGCGGCGGCCGGGGTGATCGCCAGGTAGGCGCTGCCGGAGATGGTGACCGAGCCGGTCAGGTCCCAGTCGAAGCCCAGCCGCGGCACAACGGGATAATGCGCCGGGGGCACGAAGTTGGGGTGGTAGCCGCCCACGGTGTAGACGAAGTCGCCCGCGTGCGCGCTGGGCCCGAACCAGCTGCGGAACGCCACCCCGCCGCGCAGACGGCAGTTGGGGTCCAGCAGGAAGGAGGCGGGGGTGAGTTCCGCATCGAACTGGAGCTCGCCCTGGCGGGGCTTGAGGACGGCCCGCAGCGTCGCCTCGATCTGCGCGTACGTGTGCGAGCCGCTCTTGGGCAGTGCGGCGGCCGCGGTGCCCAGCAGCGCGACGGTCAGCTCGGAACCGGTCTGCACGACCGCCATCGCCCGGCCTTCGACCAGCTCGGCGATGGTGAACTTCAGGCCGGCCGCCACCCACAACTCGTCCCGGGCCGGGGTGATCCAGGCATCGGCGCCGGCGGTGAGGGTGCGCAGGATCTCCACCGGATCCTCGCGCTCGGCGCCGATCCCCCCGGGGTCGTCCAGCGCCCTCAGCAACGGGAAGTCCTCGATCTCGGAGACCTCGGGCAGCCGGACCCGGCTGTTCCAGCCCAGGCCGGCGGCGACCCCGTTCAGCCGGATCGCCGGGATACCGAAACCGGGATCGGCACCGAGAGCGGCGAAGCCGAAGAACGACGGCTTGGCCCCGGAGGAGTCCGGCACCACGTAGGCGCCCGTGCCGGTGCCGTACGCGCCCCTGCTCGGCTTGCCACCGTCCGCGGCGTCACCGCCGAAGGAGAACATCAGCACACCGCCGACGATCGACCGGTACGGCGCCTCGGCGGGCAACGCTCCCAGCCCACCAGTCACCCGCAGCGGCGCACAGTCGTAGTCGACGCTGACGACGGCCTCGTCGTCGCTGATCTCCAGTTCCCAGCGGCCGTTGCCGCGCTCGCCGTCACCGCTGCCGGCCAGGACGGCGAAGCCCGTCTCGGTGGCGACCGCCCGTACCCGACGCTCGAAGCCGCGCCGCCCGCCGGCCGGGCGGCCAGGCAGCGCCCGACCCAGGCCGTCCATCCGCGAACCCCCACCCCGCTCGACCGGCCGAGTCCCGCGGGCCGGGCGCAGTGGGACCGGCCGAGCTCCGGTACCCGGCAGCAGCCACGTACCGGTCGGCAGGCCGGGCAGGAACGGGCCGGGCAGCGTGACAGCCGAATCACCCGTCAGCACAGCCAGTCGGTCGCGCGTCAGCGGGCGGTCCGTGCGGATCACCTGCCATCCGTCCGCTTCGGCCAGGACCGCCCGCTCGGCGCCCGCCAGGAGGCGGACCCGCGCAACCGCACCGTCGGCGGCCGCCGCGGCGCCCGGGGCGCGCGTGACCTGCTCGGCCACCGGCCCCGGCAGCCTCGGCACTTCGAGGCCCAACCCGCGGGCCAGCAGGTGCGCCGGCACGGGCTGCCCATCGGTCCGCATGTCGAGCACCAGGGTGGTTGCCACCGAGTCCTCGTGAGCGGCGGTCAGCCGCACGGCGACCGGCTGCCCCGCCACCGCCACCGCGGCCGTCCCCGCCGCCCAGGGTGCCCGCGGGTCCCCTTCGTCCCGCGTCAGGCGCACCACCCCGTCGGGGAAGATCGTCCGCACCGCGCCGTCGCCGAACCCGAGGACTTCGAGCGGCAGTTCCACCTCCTGCCCCGCGGCCGCCACCAGCAACTCGCGCAGCGCATCGATGTGGATCGCCACCAGTACCCCTTTCGCTGCCACCCGCACCCACCGGCGCGGACTCGCGGCCTCGCCCTGCACTCGCCAGGTATCGACCGCGGCGGCCCGAGAGGCGCGAGGCGGTTCCCGGTGATCCACGGCTGATCGACCAAACGAAACCGAACGCGCTTGGTCATCACCTGAATTCACAGAGTAGCCGAAATGAGCGCACACCAACGCCCGCGAGGCGGACCTACCCGACGCGCGCCCCCGCAGGCCGACAGCACCCCTCACAGGAAAATGGCCAACCGAGGTGACATCACCAGTGACCTGCGGCCGGACTCCTGCCACTGCGACAGCACCGGCAGCGGAGTTACTCGCGCAGCGTGCTCGGCACCCGCCGGAAGGTCGAGTGCGCCCCCAGATCCGGATCCACAGGGCGCGGGCGACCTCACAGATTAGGCCGCATTTCCGGATCATCTCGTTGGGCAATCAAGTGGCCGCCAATCTGACTACGGAGAGTGGTCGCGGGGCAGGAGGTAGGACTGTGTCCTACAGGCCGCCCGACTTGACCGAGAAGCTCGTGAGACGGGCGATCACGGTGTCAGGGTCGTCCAGGGTGGTGAAGTCGACCGGCTCCACCACCCGATCCCGGGCGTGCCACCGGCACCGCTGCTGCTGCCTTCCTAGGCCACGGTTGTGACGCAGTGCCATGCCGCTGCGTCGCGCGAGCAGCAACTGGCCGTCCGCTACAGCGAACTCGACGACAAGGACCACTTCGGCGGTGGCGAGGACCGGGACAGAAGCAACCGGCGATCACCCATCCGCGAGTCTCCCTTGTCGCTGGTCAAGGGAGACCCGCAGGTCAAAGCAACACTCTCCGCGCCGGTGGTCGCACGGCGGTCGCCACTCCGACGCAGACTGGACGGAAAAGGAAAGCGACTCGCGCACGATCCTCCGAGGCGATCACCATGCGCTGCTCACCCAATCCCTCCGGCGGCCGGGACCGGGGCCGCATCTACCGGCGCTGCGGCTGCCGTGACGACCATCGCCACCAGCTCGGCACCACCTGTCCCCGCCTCACCGCCGACCCCCACCACGGCACCTGGGCCTTCGCCGTCGACACCCCGCCCGTCAACGGCCACCGCCGCACCATCCGCCGTGCCGGCTTCCCCGACGAGATCGACGCCCGCATGGCACTGCGGCGCTTCAACGAGGGCTCGGCGCTGTGCGTCATCACCGACCCGCGGCAGCGCACCGCCGACTACCTGCGGGACTGGCTCGCCGAACGAGAACTCCACCTCAAGCCCACCACCATGGCCCGCTACCGCGCCTACGTCGAACAGGACCTCATCCCCGCCCTCGGGCAGATCCCCCTGATCGACCTCACCCGCCAGCACCTTCGCGCCTTCGTCACCCACCAGCTACAACGAGGCCGCGGCAAGGTCACCGTCCACCGGATCATGGCCACCCTCTCCAGCGCCCTCAGCTCAGCCGTCACCGACGGACGCCTCGCCCGCAACCCCGCCAAACCCCCGCTCCTCCCCCGCCCCGCCTCCGCCCCACGGCACCTGTGGACCGAAGAGCAGACCGCCCGCTTCCTGCGCTTCACCCACGTCACCGACCCGCTCTACGCCGACCTCGCCGAACTCATGATCGGCACCGGCATCCGCAAAGGCGAAGCCCTCGCCCTGCACTGGGACGACGTCCACCTGCCCGAACGGGTCTTCTTCATCCGCAACACCCTCTCCGTCATCGACAACAACCAGCTCCTGCTCACCGCCCCGAAGACCAAGGGCAGCAAGGCCTGGGTCGCCCTGTCCGACCGCGCCGTCGACACCCTCGAAGACCGGGCCGGTTCACGGGCCTTCGGCCAGATCACCCCCGCCGGCGGCTACGTCTTCCACCACAACGGCCGCCCCCTGCACCCCAAGAGCGTCCTCGACCGCTTCCACCTGCTCTGCGACAAGGCCGGCGTCCCCCGCATCGCCCTGCACGACCTACGCCACCTCACCGCGAGCTTCGCCACCGCGGCCGGAGTCCCGCTCACCGTCGTCTCCAAGACCCTGCGCCACCGCACCCTGTCCACCAGCGCGAACATCTACACGGACCTGACCCACCTCGCCGCCCGCGCAGCCGTCGACGCCGTCGCCTGGATCCTCGACAACGCCGACCGCGCCGCACTCGGCCAACCCACCTGCCGCGCCCGGCGCCCCTGGCACCAGAACCCGCGCCCGCACCGGCAACTGCCCGCACACCAGCAGACACGAACAAATGAACCATCAGCTTCATGGCCGATGTGGCCCGGCGACCACCATGCGACCACCAGCTGACCAGGCAACAGAAAGAGCCGGCACTCGGTTTCCCAAGTACCGGCTCTCACAACCGACTTCACAGTCGGGACGACAGGATTTGAACCTGCGACCCCTTGACCCCCAGTCAAGTGCGCTACCAAGCTGCGCCACGTCCCGTGGTCTCGGTGCCCGGCGGCAGGGCCTGGGGGGCTCTGCTGTGGGCTTCTCGACCTTGTCTCCGGTTGTCCCGGCGACGTGGAAAACAATACAGCACGTGGAGGGGTGCTCGCTGCCGGGTTGGGGGTGGGTGGGTCGGGACAGGTCGGGGTGGGTCAGGGGGTGGGGTGGCGGGCGTCGTAGGTGAGGAAGGCGGGGCGGCGGGCGGCGAGGAGGAGGACGGCGGCGACGCAGGCGAGGCCGCCGGTGATCACGGAGGTGGCGGGGTTGGTGAGGGCGGCGACGGCGCCGGACTCGAAGTCGCCGAGGCGAGGGCCGCCGGCGACGACGACGATGAAGATGCCCTGGAGGCGGCCGCGCATCTCGTCGGGGGCGGCGACCTGCATCATCGTGTTGCGGAAGATCATGCTGACGGTATCTGCGCAGCCGGCGACCGCGAGCAGGAGGAGGCCGAGCCAGAGGTTGTGGAGGGCGCCGAAGGCGGCTATGGCGAGGCCCCAGGCGGCGACGGCGACGAGGACGGCGGCGCCTTGACGGTGGATGCGGCCGACCCAGCCGGAGAAGAGGGCGCCGGTGAGGGCGCCGACGGCGGGGGCGGCGACCAGGAGGCCGACGGTGCGGGCGTCGCCGCCGTAGAAGGTGACCGCGATGGCGGGGAAGAGGGCGCGCGGCATGCCGAAGATCATCGCGGCCAGGTCGGCGAGGAAGCTGGTGCGCAGGTTGGGCTGCTCGCGCAGGAAGCGGAGGCCGTCGAGGACGGAGGCGCGGCCCTTGCGGTCGCCGAGCGGGCGCATGGCGGGCAGGCGCCACATCGCGTAGAGGGTGCCGGCGAAGGCGACGGTGTCGACCAGGTAGGCGGCCTGGGTGCCGTAGGCGCCGATGAGGATGCCGCCGAGCATGGGTCCGACGGTGAGGCCGAGGTTCATGCTGACGGTGTTCAGCGCGTTCGCCGCGGGGAGCTGGTGGCCGGGGACCAGCCTGGGGATCATCGCGGAGCGGGCGGGCGAGCTGAGGGCGAAGAAGCCGGCCTGGGCGGCGACGGCGGCGTAGAGGACGGCGACCTGGCCGAGGCCGGCCAGGGCCTGTACGGCGAGGACGGCGGAGACGACGGCGAGCCCGGCCGAACCGATCAGGCCGAGCTTGCGCCGGTCGACGGTGTCGGCGATCGCACCGCCGTACAGGCCGAAGGCGACGAGCGGGAAGAAGGAGAAGAGGCCGACCAGGCCGGTCGCGAAGGCGGAGCCGGTCTCGTCGTAGA
This sequence comes from Kitasatospora sp. NPDC098663, assembly GCF_044760075.1. NCBI lineage: Bacteria > Bacillati > Actinomycetota > Actinomycetes > Kitasatosporales > Streptomycetaceae > Kitasatospora > Kitasatospora sp. NPDC098663. The sequence continues at coordinate 200,764 of NZ_JBIWAP010000010.1, forward strand.
CCTGGACGGAGACGGCGACGGCCGTCATCTGCTGGCCTATGGAGGAGACCGCTTGCCCGAACCAGACCCGGCGGTAGTCGGGGTGGTCGCGCAGCGGGCTGAGGTCGGCGAAGGCCCGCCGGTACCAGGGGAGGGTCTCGGTTCCGGCCGGCGGGGAGGAGGCGTCGGAGGGGGGCTCCTCCGCCGAAGAGGCGGCGGAGGCCTCGGCGGCATCGGATTCTGGGGCAGGGGCAGGCGTCGGGGCGGGGTCGGACGCCGGGGCGGGATTGGCAGGATGATTGGTCGACACAACCCTCCATGGTCCGCCCCGGCCTCCCCGCTCCCCGCACCGGGGCCGGGCAGCCGCCCGTCCTACCTGGTCAGGACCTGCTTCTCCCCCGCCTCCACCGCGAAGTCAAGCCGGTTGCCCGGCGGCGGGAAGGGGCAGATGAAGTGGTCGGCGAAGGCGCACGGCGGCAGGTAGGCCCGGTTGAGGTCGAGGACGGTGCGGCCGTCCGCGTCCGGGGCGGGGAGGGTGATGAAGCGGAACCGGTAGGTGTCGATGCCGCTGGTCGCGTCCGCGATGACGCCCGTGAGGCGGTCGCCGGAGCGGCTGACGGTCAGCGTGCGGTGCTCGCCGGCGACGGTGAAGGCGATCTGCCCGGTGACGGCGAGCGGGCGCTCCTTGCCGTCCGCGTTGGGGACGAGCACGGACTGGGCACCGTCCTCCTCGAACGGGGTGAAGACGGCGGGGACGGCCCACTCCGGCGAGTACGGGTAGGCGGAGATTCCCGCGAAGGCCGTCCGGCGCGGCGCGGCCGGGTCGAAGACCCGCAGGGCGAGCTCGCCCTCGCGCTCGATCGGGACGAGCACGACGTCGCCGAGGGTGGCGGTGTCGGCGGCCGGATCGGTGTCGGGGCGGAGCAGCGCCTCGCCGTCGACCGGCCCGTCGGCGCCGCCGACGGTGATGCCGTCCGCGGCCGCCGCCCGGACCCGGACGCCCTCGGCGTCGGCCCACCAGCGCCCGGGCAGGCCGACGATCTCGGCGGGTTCGGGCTCCAACCAGTGCGTGCCGGTGAGTGCGAGCTGGCCGTGTGGCGCGCTCACCGACGCCGCCCGGCCGTCGCTCCAGTGCTTCCAGTCCTCCGCGGCCGTCGCCGTCATCGGTACACCCTCCCACTGCGGTCCTCGGACGGCCCGCTGTTCGGGCCGTCCAACTCGGTCACCCACCACAACGCCGCGCACCCGGACGGATCATTCCCGCCTGCCGGAACCGCCACAGGGCAGCCACAGGGCGGCAACACGGCGTCACGACGGCAGCACCACCGACGCCGACATCCCGACACCCCGACACCCGGCCGCCGACGCGCCCACGCGCCCACGCGCCCGCCCCGTCAGCGGCCGGCGCCCAGCGGCCGGAACAACCCCTCCTGCACCACCGACACCACCAGCCGCCCGCTCCGGTCGAAGATCTGCCCGCGCGCGAGGCCGCGCGCGCCGTGGGCGATCGGGGACTCCTGCTGGTACAGCAGCCAGTCGTCCGTGCGGAACGGGCGGTGGAACCACATCGCGTGGTCCAGCGAGGCCATGTCGAAGTGCCGGGTGCCCCAGAGCGGCTCGACGGGGGCGCGGACGGCGTCGAGCAGCGTCATGTCGCTGGCGTAGGTGAGGGCGCAGACGTGGATCAGCGGGTCGTCCGGCAGCGGGCCGTCCGTCCGCAGCCAGACGCCGCTGCGCGCCTCGACCCCGGCCAGCTCCTCCTTCGTCCAGCGCAGCCGGTCGACGTACCGGATGTCGAAGGGCTGACGGCGGCTGATGAACGGGGGGAGTTCGCCGAGCCGGGAGCCGACCTCCTCCAGCGCGCTGGGCAGGTCCTCGGGCGCGGGGACGTCCGGTATGGGGTGCTGGTGCTCGATGCCGCCCTCTTCGGGGCGGTGGAAGTCGGCGGTGAGGGCGAAGATCGACCGGCCGCCCTGGATGGCGAGCACCCGGCGCGTGGTGAAGGAGCGGCCGTCGCGGATCCGGTCGACCTGGTAGACGATCGGCACGCCGGGCACCCCGGGGCGCAGGAAGTAGGCGTGCAGTGAGTGGACCGGGCGGTCGCCGTCCACCGTGCGCCCGGCCGCGACCAGCGCCTGCCCGGCGACCTGGCCGCCGAACGTCCGCTGCAGCGCCTCCTCGGGGCTGCGCCCGCGGAAGATGTTCAGTTCGATCTGCTCCAGGTCGAGCAGGTCGACAAGGTCGTCGACGGGGGTACCCATGCGTGCGCTTCCTCTCCAGGCCCACGGCCCCGGCGGAGGTCTTCCGCCCGGCTCCGGCGCCCGTCCTGATCGAATTCTCCAACCCACTCGAATTCTCCGGCGACCGGGGTCATTCCCGCGTACCGGGCCGAAGGAGCCGATTCACTCGAACGAGTAAGCGAGCAGTCAGGGAGAAGAGCGGTCACCAGGCGGACGAACGCACGCCCGGGCTCAAGCCTCCCCCGCCGCCAGCCCCGACTGCCGCACGGTGATGTTGAGTCGGCCGACCAGGCCAAGCGCCGGATCCGCCGTGCCGGGCAGCGTGCGCACCACGCCGTGGTACGCGAACCGGGTCGGGCCGCCGAACACCAGGAGGTCCCCGCTGCGCAGTTCCAGGTCGGTCCACGGGCGGGTCCGGGTCTCGGTGTTCCCGAGTCGGAACACGCAGGCGTCGCCGAGCGAGAGTGAGACCACGGGCGCGTCGGTCCGCTCGTCGCGGTCCTGGTGGAGGCCCATCTTCGCGCCGTGCGGGTAGTGGTTGACGATCGCGGTGTCGGGTTCGTACGACGCGGCGCCGGCGATCTGCCGGGCGTCCGGCCCGTAGGCGTCGGCGACGGCGCGGCGGGCGAGGCGGTCGAGTTCGGGCGGGAACGGCTTGACGGGCGTGCCGTCCTCCGCGTCCCTCCGATAACCGTACGGATACCAGTGCCATCCGAGGCTGACCATCTGTACGGACATCATCCCGCCGGTGGGCATCCGCACGGCGTGCAGACCTGCCGGTGGGCGGGCCCACTCCCGGCAGGCGGCGACCAGGCGCAACTGGGCCTCGGCGTCCAGCCAGCCGGGGAGGAGAACGGCGCCGGGGGCGGGCTCGGCGCGCCCGCGCGCGGCAGCGGACCCCGACCGGCCGCCCGGGACGGCACCGGGCAGGTCACCGAACAGTTCACCCTGGATCACCCCACCATCCTCCCGCACCGCCACGGCCGAAGCCCGGCCGGCCTCAGAAACCCTGGCGGCCTCAGAAACCCAGCCGGTCTCGGGAGCCCGGACCACCACCGGGGGCCGGACCGCCACCGGGGGCCGAGCTGCCACCGGAGGTCGGACCGCCACCGGAGGTCGGACCGCCACCGGAGGTCGGACCGCCACCGGGAGTCGGCGATCCACCGATCAATCCCAGCTCCCGCGCGCAGTCCGGCCACGCCTCCCAGCCCTGCCGTCGGAGGATCTCCTCGCCGACGGTCGTCTGCCCCCGGCGGCTCGCGTGGTCCGGGCGGTCGGCGAAGCGCAAGCCGCCCGCGGCCTCCCAGGTGGGCGGCCAGATCTGCAGGCCGCCGTAGTAGCCGTTGCCGGTGTCGGCCTGCCAGTCGCCGCCGCTCTCGCACTCGGCGAGGCCGTCCCACACGACGTCCGCGACCCGGACCGCCGCACCGGCCCGCTCCCAGGGGATCGCCGAAGGCCCCGCCAGCAGCACCACGACGACGCCCAGCCGAAGCACGACCCGGCACATACGCTCGTCAAACGGAAGCGGCACAGCAGCCGACCCTAGGCTGCTCGCCGCACGCCCCTCCCCAACGACACTCCGAACACGCCGAACGCGCCAGAAACAGCAGAAACGCCACAAGCACCGAAACGCCAACGGCCGCTCCCCCGCGAAGCGGAGAAGCGGCCGTGGTGTCAGCACAGCGCCGGGGCCGGGAGGCCCGCTGAGCCGAGCTCAGGCCGGGGACGTCGGACAGCCGACATCAGGCGGCAGACCCCGGAGAGCCGGTGTCAAACGCTCAGCCGATCGAGCACTCAGCTGCCCAGAGGACCAGAGACTCAGAGGCTCAGAGGCTCAACTGATCAGACGCTCAGGGTCTGGCCCGGGAGGATCAGGTCGGGGTTGCCACCGATGACCTTGGCGTTGTTCTTGTACAGGTCGTGCCAGTCCAGGCCCTGCGCGGCGGCGATCGAGCTCAGGGTGTCACCGGACTTGACGGTGTAGCTGTCGCCCTTGGCCGGCTTGGCGTCGTTCGAGCCGGTCCAGCCCTTGGCGCCCTTGGCGGCGTCGTTCTTCGGCGCGGCCTTCGGCGCGACGTCAGCCTTCGGCGCGACGTCAGCCTTCGGCGCAGCGGCGGCCTTCGGGGCGGCGGCCTTCGGCGCGACATCGGCCTTCGGCGCAGCGGCGGCCTTCGGGGCCTGGGTCTGCGCCGGCTTGGCGGCCGGGGCGGCCGGCTTCGCGGCGGTCGAACCGGCGGTGGAACCGGCCGAGGTGTCGACGGCCGCCGGGGCGCCGCCCTTGGTCAGGCCCGCCTTGACGGAGCACACGGGCCAGGCGCCCGGGCCCTGCGAGGCGAGCACCTTCTCGGCGACGGCGATCTGCTGCGCCTTGGTGGCCTGGTTGGCCTGCGAGGCGTAGGCGGTGCCGCCGAAGGCGGCCCAGGTGCTGGAGGTGAACTGCAGTCCGCCGTAGAAACCGTTGCCGGTGTTGATGGCCCAGTTGCCGCCGCTCTCGCACTGGGCGACGGAGTCCCAGGTGGAGACGGAGGCGGCGGAGGCCGAGGTGGCCGTGACGAGGCCGGCCACCGGCAGGGCCGCGACAGCGGCGCCCGCCACGACAGCCATCCGGACGCGGTTGCGCTTGGTGGCCGTGGAGGTGGTGGCAGCGGCGGTCTCGTGACGGAAGGTCATGGGGTTCCTCTCGAAAGCCCCGGGCGGGCATGCGGAACCAGGCCCTGGAGAGGGCCGCGTTCACTTGCCGCGTCCGTCGGGCGACCGTGCACGTGTCGGACGTGCCGCTTGCCGCCCCGGCCACCCAGCCGCTCGCCGGCGACCTCTTCGAGCGATCGCGTCGGCGGGCACCTGCCGCATCCGGCGGGAAGCCGGAGGGGCGGTGCGTCGGGGGTGAACCCGGGTGGCGCTCGTTGCGCCGCCAATGAAGCTACGAGCCGGTCGGCGGGGAAACCAAAACTCCACCGGTCTGCCCAGCTCAGCCAAGGGTTACCAGCGGTAATAACCGCACAATCATGCCCGAAATGCCCGATTTAGCCATCGATTCGTAGATCAAACATCACGACGGCGTGACTCACCTCACGGTTCCATTCCGGCAGGCCTGCCACCGACATCGACACATTGCGACCACGAGAACACGCGGCGCGGTCGGATCGGAGGCAATTCCCGTCAGCCTCGTCGACCACCCGTGACGCCTGACACAAGGGCCCGTTGGTCATGGCGACCTCCCCGTATCCGCCCCCGACCGCCAACCGCACCCACCAAGAGGAGAACCCGTGCCGCGCATGCTCGACGTCAGCGACGAGGTCCGGTCCGAGATCGGCGACGACGAGGCGGACCGCCTCCTCGGCGGCGACCGCGCACCGGACAGCTACGAATGCACCTCCTGCCGCACCTCCGGCGACACCCACGCGGAGCCCACCAGCACCGTCCTGTTCGTCGGCGAGGAGACCGCCGTACTCGCCTTCGCCCACGCCCGCTGCATCCCGTCCCAGGTGGTGCCGGTGGCCGAGGAGCAACTGGTCGGCGCCGTCCGCAGCATCAGCCAGGCCCAGACCGGCGCCCCGGCCGCGCCCGCGCACCCGCTGGTGCCCATTCCCGCGCCGACCCCGGCGACCGCCCCCACCGCCCAGCCCAGCGCGCCGGGCCAGGCCGCCATCCTCGGCATCACCTGCGGGCTGGTGCTGCACGGCAAGGTCGGGCACGCCTCGCTGGTCGTCGAACCGACCGGCCCGGTCGGGCGGCCCGGCAGCACCTCCGGCGAGGACGAGTTCCTCGACCTGCTCCAGGACGCCGGCTTCCAGGCCATCACCGACCTCGACGAGACCCCGGACCAACTCGGCGGCTGGTCGGTCCTGGTGGCGATGGGCAAGCTGCACGCGATCCTGCAGCCCGCTGCCGCCGGCGGCAGCACCGGCTGGTGGCAGGCGCACCAGCCGCTCCAGGTCACCGACGCCTGGCGGATGGCCGCGAGCCAGCTCTCCGAGGTCACCATGTACGCCGTCCCGGCCGGGATGGTGGGCCGTCAGCCGCGCGAGGACCTGCTCCGCCAGGCGCTGGAGCGGGCGGTGGCACTGGGCCAGGTGGTCGCCGCCTCCCTTCCCCTCGCCGGTACCTGAGCCCCTCGGCACCCGGGACCGCCGACACCCGCCCTGTCGGCACCCAGCCCCAGCAGCGCGCGCCCGACCCAGCCGCGCCCCCGCCCGCCCCCTCAGCACCCAGCCCCAGCCCCAGCCCCAGCCGCGTCCCACCCCGTCGGCACCCGGGCTCCACGCCCGGGCTCCGCACCCGCCGGAAGGCGGCCTCCCCCTCGGCACAAGCCGCCTTCCGGCCGGGCCCCGGCACCCCGCATCCCCGTGCCGCCTCACTCGTTGGCCCCTGTGTGTACAGCTACGACGTCTCCGCGTCCCCCGGCCGGTCCACCACCGCGCCCCGCTCGATCCCCGGCATGCGCCCGTCGTACGACGCGGAGCACCCGCACTCGACGACGCCGATCTACGACGAGCTGTACTCCGAGTACCGACGGCTGTTCCGCGCGCTCCCGGGCGACCGCTCGGGCGAGGAGGACCTGAAGTTCACCGGCTTCGCGGTCCGCGACGGCTACCCGGTGCTCGCCGAGCCGCGCCCGTACCCGCCCCAGCACCAGGCCTTCCACAGCTACGGGGGGCAGGCGCCCGGCCTGCCGCAGTACATGCCGAGCCAGCAGCACGGCCACTCCGCAGGGCACGCCGCCAACCACGGCGCCACCGGGCACTCCGGCCACGGCGCGATGGGCCACACCCACCACGACGCGATGGGCCACACCGGCCACAGCGCCCCTCAGCCGCACACCCACCCGCACCCCCACCCCCACTCCGAGCCCGCCGCCCCGACCAGCGACGGCTTCGGCCAGGCCGCCCCAGCAGCCACCGCCCCTCAGCACACCCCGCCCCCGCCGTCCCAGTTCACCAACGGCCAGGGCTGGGTGGCCGCCGGCTACCTCGGCCCGCTCCCGCACGCGATGCCCGCGCCGCCCCCGGCCCCCGCCCCGGCCATGGGCACCGCCACCGGCGTCGCCACCGCCGCGCCCACCGGCGGCCGCCACCGCCAGATGCTCTCCCTCCCCCCGGGCCGCAACGGCGACCACCACTGACCCACCCGCGCACCACCCGCACGACGCCCGCACGACCCCGCACACACGACGAGGGCCCCGCCACCACCGTGACGGGGCCCTCGCCCACACCTGCTGCCGACACCCACCGACTACTGCCGGTGGATCACGACGTCCTACTTCCGCTTGCGCTTCTCCCGGACCCGCACCGAGATCGAGATCGGCGTCCCGACGAAGCCGAACTCCTCACGCAGCCGGCGCTCGATGAAGCGCCGGTAGCCGGCCTCCAGGAAGCCCGAGGCGAACAGCACGAACCGCGGCGGACGGATGCCCGCCTGGGTGCCGAACAGGACACGCGGCTGCTTGCCACCGCGGATCGGGTGCGGGTGCGCGGCCACCAGCTCGCCGAGGAAGGCGTTCAGCCGCGCGGTCGGGATGCGGGTCTCCCAGCCCTCCAGCGCGGTCTCGATCGCCGGGACGAGCTTCTCCATGTGCCGGCCGGTCTTGGCCGAGACGTTGACCCGGGGGGCCCACTGCACCTGGACGAGGTCGCGCTCGATCTCGCGCTCCAGGTAGAAGCGGCGCTCCTCGTCCATCTGGTCCCACTTGTTGTAGGCGATGACGACGGCGCGCCCGGCCTCGACGGCCATCGAGATGATCCGGGTGTCCTGCTCGGCGAGGGTCTCGCTGGCGTCGACCAGGACGACTGCGACCTCGGCCTTCTCCAGCGCGGCGGAGGTGCGCAGCGAGGCGTAGAAGTCGGCGCCGGCGGTCAGGTGGACGCGGCGCCGGATGCCGGCGGTGTCGACGAACTTCCAGGTCTTGCCGGCGAGTTCGATCATCTCGTCGACCGGGTCACGGGTGGTGCCGGCCAGCTCGTTGACGACCACCCGCTCCTCGCCGGCAACCTTGTTCAGCAGGCTGGACTTGCCGACGTTCGGGCGGCCGATCAGCGCGATGCGGCGCGGGCCGCCGGGGGCGGCGTCGCCGAAGGTCTGCGGCGGGGCCTCGGGCAGCGCGTCCATGACGGCGTCGAGCAGGTCGCCCGAGCCTCGGCCGTGCAGCGCGGAGACGGGGTACGGCTCGCCCAGGCCGAGCGACCACAGGTAGGCGGCCTCGGCCTCGGTGGACGGGCCGTCGACCTTGTTGGCGCACAGCACGGTCGGCTTGCCGGCCCGGCGGATGAGCTTGATCAGGGCTTCGTCGGTGTCGGTGGCGCCGACGGTGGCGTCGACCACGAACAGGACCGCGTCGGCCTGCTCGATGCCGAGCTCGGCCTGCGCGGCCACCATCGCGTCGATGCCGAGGACGTCGATCTCCCAGCCGCCGGTGTCGACGACCTTGAAGCGGCGGCCGTTCCAGCTGGCCTCGTAGGTGACCCGGTCGCGGGTGACGCCCGGCTTGTCCTCGACGACGGCCTCACGGCGGCCGATGATGCGGTTCACCAGGGTCGACTTGCCGACGTTCGGGCGGCCGACGACGGCCAGCACCGGCAGCGGTACGTGCTCGGCGCCGTCGAAGCCGTCCACGCCGTCGACGTCGAAGCCTTCCTCGGCGGCGATGGCCATGAACTCGGCGTAGTCGGCGGCGTCCAGTCCACCGTGGTCGGTGTCGGAGTGCTCTGCGGTCATGTTCGTCTGTTCCGTTTCCCGGCGCGGCCCTTCCCAGGGGCGCGCCGTGCGTACCTGCCCCGCTCGGGGCAGCGCGATGGTTTCCTCCGCGGCACCTCGGCGGCACCGCAGCTCATTCGGCCGTTCCGGCCGTTCGGACCGGTCCGTCCTTCAGACCAGTCCGTCCTTCAGACCAGTCCGTCCTTCAGGCCGGTCCGTCCTTTCAGACCGACGACATCCCGGCCCGCTCCTCCACCAGCGCGGCGATCCGGTCGATCACCTGCTCCAGGGTGAGCTCGCTGGTGTCCACCAGGACGGCGTCCGCGGCCTGGGCCAGCGGGGCCGTCTTCCGGGAGGAGTCGGCGGCGTCCCGGCGGGCGAGGTCGGCGGCCATCGCGGTGATGGTCGCCTCGTCGACGCCCTTGGCGCGCAGCTCGGCCGCCCGGCGCTCGGCCCGGGCCCGCTCGGAGGCGGTCAGGAACACCTTGACGGTGGCGTTCGGGAACACCACCGTCCCCATGTCCCGGCCCTCGGCGACGATGCCGCGCTCGGCGACCTCGGCGCAGCCGCGCTGCAGCTCCACCAGCCGCGAGCGCACCGCAGGCACCGCGGAGACGGCACTGACCTGCGCCGTCACCTCGGGGCCGCGGATCGGTCCGGAGACGTCCTGGCCGTCCACCGTGATGGTGGGACCGTCCGCGTCCGTGCCCGACACGATCACCGGCTTGCCGCACGCGACGGCCACCGCCTCCGGGTCGGCCACATCGACGTCGTTGGCCAGCATCCACCAGGTCATCGCCCGGTACATGGCGCCGGTGTCCAGGAAGCTCAGGCCCAGCCGGGCCGCCACCGCCCGCGAGACGGTCGACTTGCCCGAACCGGAGGGTCCGTCGATCGCGACGACGACCGGGGCGTGCGCTCGGTCGGCAGTGTCCACGGGGCCGAACCTCTCTCTGGGCGTGAAAGCCGGGGCCTGGGGAGGCAGACGGCAGGGGATTGTCTCCCTCAAGGTTAATGGACCGCCGCCCTACCCACTCCGCCACCCGATCGGCCCAGTACCAGCCCCCTGCCGGGCCCCCTCGGCTCCGGCAACAGCCCCGGCACCGGCGCCGATCTCAGCCCCGGCTCCGGCTCGGCGGACTCCGGGTCCGGCGGCGTCGGCCGGGGCAGTTCGGCCAGCGCTTCGACGCTGCGGTGGTCGATCCGGAAGTCCCCACCCACCACCGCCCGCAGGAACCGCTCGTTCCCCAGGTCCACCGGCCGGCCGTAGGACCCGTGCCGGGTCCCGCCCAGCGGCAACTCGATGATCATCCCCGCTCCCCCTCAACCGACCCCCTCAACCGACCCGCTCGACCGAACCGCTCAACCGAAGTCCTGGAAGCCGACCGGGCCCCCGCGGCCCGATCAGTCCCGGACGCTCCACCCGCTCGCCCGCAGCGCCACCGTGAGCGGCTTGACCGCCCCCGGCGCCACCGACAGCTGGACGAAGCCCACCTGCTGGCCGGTCGAGTGCTCGATGACGACGTCCTCGATGTTGACCCCGGCCGCGCCAACCTCGCCGAACAGCCGTCCCAGCTCGCCGGGCTGGTCACCGAGCACCACGGCCACCGTCTCGTACCGAGTGGGCGGCGCGCCGTGCTTGCCGGGGATGCGGGCCTGACCGGTGTTGCCGCGCCGCATGACCGCCTCGATCCCGGCCGCGCCCGCCCGGCGCTCGCCCTCCTCGGAGGCGTCCAGGGCGCGCAGCGCGGTGACGGTCTCCCCGAGGTCGGAGGCGACCTCCTCCAGGATGTCGGCGACCGCGCCGGCGTTGGCGGAGAGGATGTCGACCCACATGCCGGGGTTGGAGGCGGCGATCCTGGTGACGTCCCGGACGCCCTGCCCGGAGAGCCTTATGGCGGTCTCGTCGGCGTGCTCCAGCCGGGCGGCGACCAGCGAGGACACCAGCTGCGGGGCGTGCGAGACCAGGGCGACGGCCCGGTCGTGCGCGGCCGCGTCCATCACGATCGGCATCGCACCGCAGAGCGCGACCAGTTCCAGGGCGGCGTTGAGCGTCTCGGTGTCGGTGTCGTCGGTGGGGGTGAGCACCCAGGGGCGGCCCTCGAACAGGTCGGCGCGGGCGGCCAGCGGGCCGGAGCGCTCACGGCCGGCCATCGGGTGGCTGCCGATGTAGTGGACGGTGTCGCAGCCGAGCGCGGCGACCTCGATGCGCGGGCCGTCCTTGACGCTGGCGACGTCGGTGTACCAGCGGGCCAGGTTGCGGCGCTGGCAGTCGGCGAGCACCTTGCCGACCAGGGCGGGCGGCACGGCGATGATCGCCAGGTCGACCGGGCCGTCGGCCGGCTCGGTGATGCCGGCGCCGAGCGAGGCGGCGGTCCGGGCGGCGTCCGGGTCGGCGTCCTCCAGATGGACGGTCAGCCCGCGGCCGGCCAGGGCGAGCGCGGCGGAGGTGCCGATCAGTCCGGTACCGACGACGACGGCAGTGCGCATGACGGGTCGCGCTCCTTCTCGAATTCTCGGGCTTCGCGTTCTGGGCTTCGCGTTCTGGGCTTCCCGGGCGGCCCGGCCTCGCCGGTTCTCGGTCCGGTCTGCGCCCCGGCACGGGCCGGGAGCACCCGCGACCCATCCTCTCGCATCCGCCCCACCCACGCCCCCACCGCCCACCCGCTGGGCAACCGCGGCGGCCCCGCCCCCGTCCCACACCATGCGGACGCACGCCGGGCACCGGCGGGCACCGCAGAACCGCGAACGCGCCACGCCCGCCAGGCCACCAGGCCCGCCGACGGGCACACACGCCGCACCCCGCGAAATCCGGCGACGCCCGCACCGAAGCGGGGCAGACTGGCCGCCCGGGCACGGCGCGGGCGACACGCGGAACACGGCACGCGAACGAAGGGGTTGCGCATGGACGATCAGCACAGCGGCGACGACCAGCAGAACGGCGAGGCCCGACACGTCGGCGAGGCCGGGCCCCCGAAACGCTCCGCCGTCCCCGCCCACCTGTCGGTCCTGGACTCCGTCGTGGTCTACGCCGAGGGTGCGGTATGCCGCCGCCGGGCCAGCGTCCCGCTCCCGGCCGACGGCCGGCTCCGGCTGACCGGTCTGCCTTCCTCTGTGGACGGCCGCTCGCTGCGCGCCCGGGTGCTCGACGGCCCGAGCGGGACGGCGGTCACCGAGGCCCGGCTGGAGTTGCTCGCCGAGTTCCACGAGCCGACCGAACTCCCCCGGCTTCGCCGCGAGTTGGACGAGGCCATGGAGCGTCAGGGCGCACTCACCGAGCGCCGCCGGCTGGTCCTGACCGCGATCGCCGAGACCTCCGCACTGCGCGCCGTACCGCCGCAGCGGCGGCATGACGAACCGCTGCGGCGGACGCCCGCGGACGCCTGGCTGGAGCTGGCCGACTTCGTCGACGAGCGCCTGACCCGGCTCCAGCAGCGCGCCGAGGAGCTCACCAAGGAGGTCGAACTCGCCGACTACGAGCGCGAGTTGGCCACCGACCGACTGGACCGCGCGTCCACCGCCGGCCCCGCCCACCCGATCGGGACCGCCGCCACCGTCCTGCTCACCCTCACCACCGCGCCGGCCTCGGCACCCACCGCACAGCCCTCCCCGGAATCCGCCACGGAATCCGCCCGGGGGCCCGTCGCCCCAACCCCAACCCCCGAGGAGCCCCCCGCCCGGCTCGACATCGAGCTGGAGTACGGCGTCCCCGCCGCCCGCTGGGTGCCCGCCTACCGCCTCTCCTACCGCCACGGCGCCGACACCGGCCGACTCGTCCTGCGCGCCTCCGTCGCCCAGCAGACCGGCGAGGACTGGACCGGCGTCCGGCTCGCCCTCTCCACCGCCGACCTCGACCGCCGCACCGACCTGCCCCGGCTCCGCTCGCTGCGGATCGGCCGCAGCCAGCCCGCCCCGCCGCCGTCCGGCTGGCGCGAGCCCCCGGCCGGCCTGGCCGACCTCTTCACCGGCTACGACGACGCCGGAGCCGGAGCCGGAGCCGGAGCCGGAGCCCGCCCGGCCTCGCGCCGCACGGCCCCGCTCGCCGTCTCGGCCCCCGGCCCGTACGGATCCGCCGCCCGGCTCAACCGCCTCGGCGGCGCCGGTCCTGCCGGTACCCGGCCCGCCGACGCCGGCCTCGTGGCCGACGCCGCTCGGCTGGCGGGCCCCGCCGGGCGCGGCGGCACCCTGGACATCGACGAACCCGTCCCGGCGCCCCCGCCCACCCCGAGCGGCTTCGCCGGATACGGCGGTGCACCCGCCGCCACCCCGATGCCCCAAGCCCCCCTGCCGCAAGCCTCGATGTACCAGGCCTCGATGCCCCAGGCCTCCGCGCCGCCCCCCGCCCCCGTGGCGCCGGGCGGCGCGCCCCCGCCGGACCTGCACCCGCTCGCCCGCCGCTCCCGCCGAAGCGGCGGCGGCACCGAGGCCCCTGGCACCGGTTTCGCCCCGGACGCCTCCCTGCTCGACTACCCCGGCCTCGTCCTGGCCGGCCCCGACGCACCCGCCGCCCACCGCGGCACCCTGCGCCCCCAGGCCGACCGGGCCGACCAGGTCGGCTACGACGGTCCGGCGACGATGCCCCCATACGACACCGGCCGCGAGCGGGTCCGCCACCTGGCACTCCCCCGGCACGCCGTCCCGCCCCGCGAGTCGGCGGGCTCCTTCGACCACCGCTTCGACTCCGCCGCCCCCGCCGACATCCCGTCCGACGGCACCTGGCACACCGTCACGATCGACGAGATCCCGGTGTCCGTCCGCCCGGAGTACGTCACCGTCCCCGCCGTCGAGGAGAAGGTGTACGCCACCCTGGTGCTCGCCAACCGGACCGACCGCGCCGTGCTGGCCGGCCCGGTCGAGGTCACCGTCGACGACGAGTTCCTGCTCACCGCCGCCCTGCCCACCCTCGCCCCGGGCGGGCTGCGGAGCCTGGGCATCGGTGTCACCGAGAGCATCGAGGTGGCGCGCCGCACCGAGCTGCACGAGTCCACCGCGGGCATGCTGAGCAGCAGTACCGTGCTCGACCACCGGGTGCACGTCCAGCTGGCGAACCGGCTCGGCCGCACCGTCACCGTGGAGGTCCGCGAACGCGTGCCGGTCACCTCCGACGCCGAGATCCGGATCGAGGAGCGGGCCGACTGGCAGGCCCCGGCGGTCTCCACACCGGACTGCCCGCCCAGCACCCGGCTCTGGCGGGTCGAGCTGCCGCCCGGCGGCCGCACCGAGCTGGACGGCGGCTACCAGATCAAGATCCCGGCCGGAAAGGCAATCGTCGGTGGAAACCGGAGGAACTGAACGATGACCGAAACGATGACCGGAACGACCATCTCCCTCCCCGTCACCGCCGTCACCTGCCTGGAGGACCGAAGCCAGGTCGAACGCACCACCACCGTCGACCTCGCCGCAGGCGTCCAGCGGCTGCGCCTGGGCCCGCTCACCGCGCTCGCCGTCGACCGCACCCTGCGCGCCGAGACCACCGCCCCCGGCACCCGCGTCCTGGACGCCCGGATCGTCCGCGACTGGATCCCGCGCGCCCCGCTGCCGCCCGGCCCGGAGGACTCCCGGCTGCGCCACCGGCTGCACGAGCTGGAGACCGCGAGCCGCCTCGCCGACCAGACCCGTGCCCGTCTGGAGGCCCGGCTGGCGCTGCTCGCCCAGCTCTCCGCCGACCTGCTGCGCGAGATCGGCGAGGGCGCCGGGGTCGGCGAGCTCGAACGCACCCGCTGGGCCCGCGAACTGGACCGGGTGGACGCCGAACGCGAGCGCCACGGCGAAGAGCTGCGGACCACCCACTCCCGGCTGCGCCGCCTGGACCAGGAGCGCTCGCAGGCCCTGATCGCCCTCGACCAGGCCGAGGAGGAACCGGCCGAACTGGCCGCCCACCTGGAGCTCACCGTCGAGGCGGCGCAGCCCGGCCCGAGCGGGCTGGCCGTCACCCACCTGGTGCCGTGCGCCCTCTGGCGCCCCTCGTACCGGGCCACCCTGGACGGCGGAAGCCTGCGGCTGGAGTCGGAGGCGGTGGTCTGGCAGCGCACCGGCGAGGACTGGAGCGGCGTCCGGCTCACCTTCTCCACCGCCCGCTCGGCCCTCGCCACCGACCCGCCCGCCGTCGCCGAGGACGTCCTGATGCTGCGCGAGCGCACCGCGGAGGAGCGCCGCACGGTCGAGGTGGAGCTGCGCGAGGAGGCGATCAGCGCACTCGGCCCGGCCGCCGGGGTGCCGGGGGTGGACGACGGCGGGGAGGTCCGGGTGCTGCCCGCGCCCGCCCCGGCCACCGTGCCCTCCGACGGCCGGGCACACCGGGTGCCGCTCGGTGCCTTCACCGGGCAGGCGAGCAGCGAGTACGCGTGCGCGCCGGAGCTGTCCCCGCTGGTGACCCAGGTGGTCCGGTTCCGCAACGCGGCCGGGCACCCGCTGCTGGCGGGTCCGGTCGAACTGGTCCGCGGCAGCGGCTTCACCGGCCGGGGCGAGCTGGGCTTCACCGCCGCCGGGGCCGACGCCGAGCTGGCGTTCGGCAGTTCGGACGGCTACCGGGTGGTCCGCGAGGCCGAGGAGCGCCAGGCCACCGCCGGGCTCACCGGCCGCCAGACGACCACCCGGACGGTGCGGCTGCACCTCTCCCGCTTCTCCGGCCCGGAGGAGCGGGACGAGCAGGTCGTCGCGGTCCGCGAGCGGGTGCCGGTCTCCGAGGTGTCGGCGGTGGAGGTGCGGCTGCGCAAGGAGGAGTGCTCCCCGCCGCCGGACGCCTTCGACACCGAGGGCATCCTCCGCTGGGACGTCCCGCTCGGACCCGGCGCCCGTCGGACGGTCACGCTGGTCTACGAGGTCTCCGCCACCGCCAAGGTCGCCGGGCTCTGAGGAACCCGGCCTCCGCCGCCGTCCGGACACCGGTCCGCTCGTGACGACCGCTCAGGACCAAACCGGGTAGAACAGGAACATGATCCTCCACCTCGCACCCCTGGACGACTGGCTGTCCGACCCCGGTCGGCCGTACACCACCGCGTCGCTGCTCACCGACGGGTTCATCCACTGCTCGGCGGACGAACAGACGGCACTCGCGGTGGCCAACGCCTTCTTCGCCGACACTCCCGACCCGCTGATGGCACTGCTGATCGAGGAGTCACAGGTGGAACCGATGGTCAAGTGGGAGGCCCCGCACGGCGCACCGCCGCCCGGGGCCACCCCCGGCCTGCTGTTCCCGCACGTCTACGGACGGCTCAACCGCTCCGCCGTCAAGGGCCTGCTGAAGGTCGAGCGCGGCCCGGACGGCCGCTGGGCCGCCCTCACCCCCTGGAGCTGACGCCCAACCCCCGACGGCCCGCCCGGCCCGATGCGGGACCGGCCGGTCGACCAGCTCACAGCCAACCCCGCTCCCGGGCCGCCATGCCGGCCTGGAAGCGGGTGGTGGCGCCCAGCGAGCGCATCAGGCTCTGCAGCCGGCGCTGGGTGGTGCGGGCGCTCCAGCCGAGCGACCGGGCGATCGACTCGTCGGTGAGGCCGGCCGCCAGCAGGCCCAGCAGCTTGCGGTGGTCGGCCTCCGGCTCCAGCGTCGCGTCCCCGGTGCCGATCGCGGCCTGCAACTGGACGGCGCGCTCCCACTCCGCCTCGAACAGCGTGTCCAGCGCCTGGAGCAGCGCGGAGGGGTGGATGACGTACGCGGCGTCGAGGACGCTGTCGCCCACGCTGATCGGGATGATCGCCATCCGGTCGTCCGAAATGATCATCTTCATCGGCAGCGACGGCCGGACCCGGGCCTCCTCGCCATCCGCGACCCCGGCCAGGATGTTCCGCTCCAGCCGGCCCGGCCAGGCCACCGCGTCCCGGTCGTAGACGGTCCGCAGCCGCAGACCCTCCCGCAACCGCCGCCGCTGCAACGGGATCGGGGTCACCGGATCCTGGATGTACGGCGGGCGGTCGAAGCCGCGGACCTGGTACTGGCTGGTCTCGGTGATGTGCTCCAGCCGCTGCGCGATCGCCTCGCCGCCGGTCAGCACCTCCACCGAGTGCGCCGGATCCGTGTACCGCGAGGCCTCCCGGAAGGCGTCCATCAGGCGGTGCATCTCGGCCCGGGCGTGCCGCAGTTCGGACTCGCGGTGGCCGATCAGGGTGCCGATCGCGACGTCGGGGGCGACCGGCAGGTAGCGCTGCCGGTCCACCGGCGCCCGGGTCGCCATGCCCTGCTGCGCCAGGCGGTCCAGGGCGCGCACGCTCTGCTGGAGCGTCAGGCCGCAGCCCTCGGCCAGTTCCTCCGCGGTGGACTGCGGATTGGCCACCAGCGCCGCGTAGACCTGTCCGTCCGGCTCGGCCAGTCCCAGTGCGCTGAGTGGTGCATCCGACACGACGCCGTCTCCCCCGTTCGCCCCCCACCGGCGCCGACCCTGGCGCAGTCCCGCCACTGGGCGGGTGGTGGTCCGGTGGCAATCCTCTGCCACGGATCATGGCGCTGACAAGGCCGTGACCAGGGGTTGCGGCCCGCCTCGCACCCCGCCCACCCCCACCGGACGACCGAGGGCCTCCCCGCCTTTCGACGGGGAGGCCCTCAACAGAAGCCCGAATATACCGACCGGTCTACATAACCCAACCGGAATATACCGACCGGTCTACAGACCGACCTCGCGCATCAGCTGACCGACCTCGGGGTTGGTCAGACGGCGCAGCCAGCCCGACTTCTGGTCGCCCAGCGCGATCGGGCCGAAGTGCGTGCGCACCAGCTTCTCGACCGGGAAGCCGGCCTCGGCCAGCATCCGGCGGACGATGTGCTTGCGACCCTCGTGCAGGGTCACCTCGACCAGGTAGTTCTTGCCGACGTTGGAGATCACCTTGAAGCTGTCGGCGCGCGCGAAGCCGTCCTCCAGCTCGATGCCCTGCGCCAGCTGCTTGCCCAGGTCACGCGGGATCGGGCCCTGGATGGCGGCCAGGTAGGTCTTGGTCACGCCGTACCGGGGGTGGGTGAGACGGTGGGCCAGCTCGCCGTGGTTGGTGAGCAGGATGATGCCCTCGGTCTCGGTGTCCAGACGGCCGACGTGGAACAGCCGGGTCTCCCGGTTGGTCACGTAGTCGCCGAGGCACTGGCGCCCGTCCGGGTCCTCCATGGTGGAGACCACGCCGGCCGGCTTGTTGAGCGCGAAGAACAGGTACGACTGGGTGGCGACGGTCAGGCCGTCCACCTTGATCTCGTCGTTCTGCGGGTCGACCCGCTTGCCCTGCTCGGTGACGAGCTTGCCGTTGACCTCGACCCGGCCCTGCTCGATCAGCTCCTCGCAGGCGCGGCGGCTGCCGATGCCCGCCCGGGCCAGCACCTTCTGCAGGCGCTCGCCCTCGGGCTCGCCGAAGGTCTTGGGCAGCTTGACGGCCGGCTTGTCGTGCCGGGCGAGGACGGCGTCCTCGATCTTGGCCTGCAGCTCGCGCGAGCGCTGCGGCTGACGGCGCGGGTCGCCCGGGGCGCCCTGGCCCTCACGGCGCGGGCGCGGGGCCGGGCTGGGGCGCCGACCGGAGTAGCCGCCGCGGGCGGGGGTGGCGTTGGGGCCGCCGCCGTACTCGGGGCGGTCGTAGCGCCGCTCCTCGGGCCGCAGCGGGCGGTCCGGGTACCGGTTGTCGTCGCGCCGGTCGTCCCGGCGGCTGTCCCGCCCGTACGAGCCGGAGCCGCCGCGCGAACCGGCACCGCTGCCGCCGCCGTACGAGCCGCCCCGCGAGCCGGATCCACCGCCGTACGAACCCCCGCGCGAGCCGGAGCCCGAGCCGCTGCGGCCGCTGCCGCTGCCGCTGCCGCCGTAGGAGCCGCCGCCCCGGCCCCCGCCCTGTCCGCTGCGACCGCTGCCGCCGCCGCTGCCGTTCCTGCCGTTGCCACTGCTACGCATCAAAGTGTCCGTACGTCGTTACCGTCTGGGATGTGCGGTCGTTTCGGCCGACCTCACCGCCCCCTACCGATCAGGCGCAGCCCGACCGGCCTCGCCACTGCCGTCCGCGGCCTGCACGGCAGCGGCGGCGACCGCCTCCGCGATCATCGTGCCCTCCAGGGACTCCGCTTCCACGTCGTCGACCTCGGGCAGGAAGGGAGCGAGCTCCGGCAGCTCGTCCAGGCCGCGGAGCCCCATCCGTTCCAGGAAGTAGTTCGTCGTCCGATACAGGATCGCACCTGTTTCGGGCTCGGATCCGGCCTCTTCCGCCAGTCCTCGCTGTACCAGGGTACGCATCACGCCGTCACAGTTCACACCGCGGACGGCGGAAACCCTCGATCTGGACACCGGCTGCCGGTAGGCGACGACCGCCAGGGTCTCCAGTGCGGCCTGCGTGAGCCGGGCCTGCTGGCCATCCAGCAGGAAGCGGTCGACGGCCGGAGCGCAGGTGTCCCGACTGTAGAACCGCCACCCGCCGGCGACCAGCCGCAGGTCGAATCCGCGGCCCTGGGCGGTGTATTCGGCGGCCAGTTCGCGCAGCGCCGCGGCCACTTGCGCCCGGGGCCGCTCCAGCACGCCGGCCAGCCGCTCCTCCCCGGCGGGCTCGTCGACGACCATCAGGATCGCCTCCAGCTCGGCCTTCAACCCGGCCCCGGCCGCCTCCTCGCCCCCGGCCGGATCAGCGACGCCGACCACATCAGTGACGCCGGAAGTCGACGGGGCCGACTTCTGGTGCACGACCCGGGCCTCGCCCTCCGCCGACACACCCGTGGGCGCCGCCACGGGCTCCACCGCCGGCCTCGCCGCCACCGGATCCGTCACGGCCCCCGCCACCGGCTCCGGCAGCAGCTCGAAGGCCGGCTCCAGCCATTCCCCGGCCCGCGGCCGCCCCGGCAGCCCGAGCGGGCGCCGCACCGGCCGCCCGCCGCTCCCGCTCCCGCTCCCGCTCCCACCGCTCATCGACTCTCCTCCCGCGACCGCTCACCCACCGGCCGCTCACCCACCGGCCGGTCGAACTCGTCCGTCACCTCGACCGCGCCCCGGTCCGCCTCCGCCACCCAGCGCACCAGCAGTTCGCCCAGCGCCTCCGACTGCTCGAAGGCCAGCACCCGCTCCCGGTACAGCTCCAGCAGCGCCAGGAAACGGGCGACGACCACCAGCTCGTCCGGCGCGTCCGCGACGAGCCGCTGGAACGACGCCTCGCCGAGCTCGGTGAGCAGCCCGACCACCAGCCCGGCCTGCTCGCGCACGCTGACCGGCGGGCTGTGGATGTGGTCGACGTACACGACGGGCTTCGGCTTGGGTTCCATGGCCCTGGCCGCCAGCTGCGCGAGCCGCTCCGGGCCGATGGTGATGACCACCTCGGGCAGCAGCCCGGCGTGCCGGGGCTCCAGCCCGACGGTGCGCGGGCGTCGGGCCAGCTCGGCGGCCCAGCGCTCGCCGAAGAGGGCCGCCGCCCGCTTGTACGCCCGGTACTGCAGCAACCGGGCGAACAGCAGGTCGCGGGCCTCCAGCAGCGCCAGGTCCTCCTCGTCCTCGACGTCGGCGACGGGCAGCAGCCGGGCGGCCTTGAGGTCGAGCAGGGTCGCGGCGACGACCAGGAACTCGGTCGCCGCGTCCAGGTCCCAGTCCGGGCCCATCGCCCGGATGTGTGCCATGAACTCGTCGGTGACGGTGGCCAGCGCCACTTCGGTGACGTCGAGCTTGTGCTTGGCGATCAGGCTGAGCAGCAGGTCGAAGGGGCCTTCGAAGTTGTCCAGCCGCACCCGGAAGCCGCCCCGCGGCTGTTCCTCGGTCGCGTTCTCGGTCGCGTTCTCGGTCGCGTTCACGGCGGTGGTGGGTGGTTCGGCGGTGCTCGGCATGACGGTCCATCTTCACCCGGCCCGGCCGCCCGCCCCGTCCCCGGGGCCCTCGACACGCCGTCGTCACGCGGCCATCACGCGGTCGACGCCTCCCGACGCCGGCCCTCGGCATCGACGTCGACACCGACGTCAACGCCACCGCAGGACGTCACCACAGGACGTCAGCACGCCACACCGGAGACGCCGCCCCAGGGATGCCACACCGGGACCGTCGCACCGGAGGCACCGCACCGGAGGCACCAGAGGCACCACCGACGCCCGGGAAGGGGCCTAGCGGCCGCGCAACCGCCGGACCAGGATGGAGGCCTCGCCGCGCTGCTCCAGGTCCGCCAGGACCACCGCGATGGCCTCCCGGACGATCCGCCCGCGGTCCACGGCCAGGCCGTGCTCACCGCGCAGCACCAGCCGGGCGTGCTCCAGGTCCATGAGCTCCTCGGCGGACACGTACACGGTGATCTTCTCGTCGTGCCGCTCGCGCCCGCTGGGGCGGCGCGGCGCGCGGCCGCGCGGCCGGGCGCGCCCGGTGCCGCCGGCCTGCTCCTCGGCGGCGCCGGGGTGCTGGCGGCCGGCCGGTACGGTGCCCTGGGGCCCGGCGGGCGAGGCGGAGCGCTGGGCGGGCGGCTGGGCGCCCGCCGGCGCGCCGGCGGCCGGCTGCTGGTCCTGGGACGGCTGCCGCCCGGCCTCGCCGCTGCGCTGGGTGTCCTGAGCGTCCTCGGCGCCTTCGCCGCCGTCCGTGCCGTGGACGGTCCGCGCGGTCTCCGCTCTGGCTGCCTCGGCGGCCGGACGCGGCGCGAGGGACGGCGACAGCGCCATCCCGCCGGTGGTCCGGAACAGCTCGTCGGCCCCCGGGAGACTCACTCGGCGGGGCGGCACCGGTCGAGCACCTCCCTGGCGAGCTGGCGGTAGGCGGCGGCACCGACCGAGTTGGTCGCGTACGTGGTGATGGGCTCGCCGGCGACGGTGGTCTCCGGGAAGCGCACGGTCCGCCCGATGACGGTGTGGAAGACGTGCTCGCCGAACGCCTCGACGACCCGCGCCAGCACCTCGCGGCTGTGCACGGTGCGCGAGTCGTACATGGTCGCGAGGATGCCGTCCAGGCGCAGCTCGGGGTTGAGCCGCTCGCACACCTTCTCGATGGTCTCGGTCAGCAGCGCGACGCCGCGCAGCGCGAAGAACTCGCACTCCAGCGGGACGATGACGCTGTGAGCGGCGGTCAGCGCATTGACCGTCAGCAGGCCCAGCGAGGGCTGGCAGTCGATGATGACGTAGTCGTAGTCGGGCAGCAGCGGCTTCAGCGCGCGGGCCAGCGCGGACTCCCGGGCCACCTCGCTGACCAGCTGCACCTCGGCGGCGGAGAGGTCGATGTTGGACGGCAGCAGGTCCATGCCCGGCACGGCCGTCTTGAGCAGCACTTCATCGGCCGTCAGGCCCCGCTCCATGAGCAGGTTGTAGACGGTGACGTCGAGCTCCATCGGGTTGACGCCGAGGCCGACCGAGAGCGCGCCCTGCGGGTCGAAGTCGACGAGCAGGACCCGGCGGCCGTACTCGGCCAGCGCGGCGCCCAGGTTGATGGTCGACGTGGTCTTGCCGACGCCGCCCTTCTGGTTGCACATGGCGATGATCTGCGCGGGGCCGTGCTCGGCGACCGGGGCCGGGATCGGGAAGTACGGCAGCGGGCGGCCGGTCGGACCGACCCGCTCGCGGCGCTGGCGCGCGGCGTCGGGGGCCAGCGTGGCGGCGTACTCCGGGTCCGGCTCGTACTCGGCGTCCGGGTCGTCGTAGGCACCGTAGGCGAACTCGCCGTAGGCCAGGCCGTAGGCCGCCAAGTCGGCGTCGTGATCGGTCACCGTGGTCACCTGCGCTGTGTTCTGGCGTGCTTCGAAGGTACGGAGTGCGACCGAGCCGACCTCGGCCGAGCCCACGGAGGGCTGCCGGGCCCCGGGCTCCTCACTCGGCTGGCCGGCGGTGCGCTCCGCCAGTCCTGGCTGACCACCCCCGGGAGCAAATGTCGACTCATTCACAAGTCGTCTTACCTCCTTGGGCATCCAGGACTCTATGTCGATTCGTCAGCGTGGCAGCATGCCGACGGTTTGCGACTCTAGGCCGTTCAAGGCGTTCGCAGCAACACAATCCACGGTAGTGGGCCGGATGTGTCGACTATCGGGCGGGCCGATGTCAAGGGATGAGTAGGCCGTTGACCCTAACGTTTCTGCGGTGGGGTGACACGACCGACAGAAATTGACGACAGAGCGACCCGCCCGCCCCATCACCCGTTCACGGGCACGGCGAAGCCCCCGGCCCGAGGGGATCGGGTCGGGGGCGAACGACCGCCGGGCGGTCCACCGGATCGCCGGATCGAAGGATCACTGCATCACCGGATCGCAGGATCACCAGATCTCTGGATCACCGAATCGCAGGATCACCGGATCAGGCGAGCACGCTCTCCAGCGAGACCGACTCCAGGCCGAAGGCCTCGGCCACGGCCGGGAAGGTGATCTGGCCCTCGTGCACGTTCAGGCCCTTGGCAAGCGCCGGGTCACGGCGCAGCGCCTCCTTCCAACCGCGGTTGGCCAGCTCGACGACGTACGGCATCGTCGCGTTGGTCAGCGCGTAGGTGGAGGTGTTCGGGACGGCGCCCGGCATGTTGGCCACGCAGTAGAAGACCGAGTTGTGGACCTGGAAGGTCGGCTCGGCGTGCGTGGTGGCGTGCGAGTCCTCGAAGCAGCCGCCCTGGTCGATGGCGATGTCGACGAGCACGGAGCCCGGCTTCATGCGGGAGACCAGCTCGTTGGTGACGAGCTTCGGGGCCTTGGCGCCCGGGATCAGCACCGCACCGATGACCAGGTCGGCCTCGATGACGGCCTTCTCCAGCTCGAAGGTGTTGGAGACGATCGCCTTGATCTTCGTGCCGAAGATGCGGTCGGCCTCGCGCAGCTTGTTGATGTCGCGGTCGAGCAGGGTCACGTCGTAGCCCATGCCGATGGCGATGGTGGCCGCGTGCCAGCCGGAGACGCCACCGCCGATGACGACGGCCTTGGCCGGGTGGGTGCCGGGCACGCCGCCGGGCAGCACGCCGCGGCCGCCGGCCGGGCGCATCAGGTGGTACGAGCCGACCTGCGGGGCGAGACGGCCCGCGACCTCGGACATCGGGGCGAGCAGCGGCAGCGCGCCGTTGCCGAGCTGCACGGTCTCGTACGCGATGGCGGTGGTGCCCGAGGCGATCAGCGCGTCGGTGCCGGCGCGGTCGGCCGCCAGGTGCAGGTACGTGAAGACGGTCTGGCCCTTGCGCAGCCGGTGGTACTCGGAGGCGATGGGCTCCTTGACCTTCAGCAGCAGGTCAGCGGTGGCCCACACCTCGTCGGCGGTGGGGAGGATGGTGGCGCCGGCGGCCACGTACTCCTCGTTGGGGATCGAGGAGCCGACACCGGCGTTGTCCTCGATGTAGACCTCGTGTCCGTTGCGGACCAGCTCATGCACGCCGGCGGGCGTGATGGCCACGCGGTACTCGTGGTTCTTGACCTCGCGGGGGATGCCGACCTTCACGGCTAAACACGTCCTCTTGCCATGGGGGTCCCTACCGGAGAAGACCGGCGGGCGACGCGCACGTGGGGAAGCCTCCGGGGCAGCCCGGGGCGGGGATCGCTGCGCGACTGAGTTCGAGTGTAATGAAGCCCAGTCGGCGTGTCAGCCTTCCAAAGTGAATAAATCTGCCGAACACATTGGCAGGTTCGTAGGCTTCCCTTGCGATCTTCCCACCAAAGGTGTGTTAACCGGGCATCTTCGACAATACCTCCGAAATACCCCTCACCACCCGGCGTCGACGCGTTCCCGCAGGTCCGCGAGGGCGGCCCCGACGGCCTCCCGGCCGCGCTCGTCGCCGAGCCTGCGCAGCACCGCCAGCGCGGCCCGGTACTCGCGGTCCGCCTCGTCGAAACGGCGCTGCGCGGTGTGCGCCTCGGCCACCCGGGCGAGCAGCCGGGCCTCGGCGGCGGGCTCCCCCATCGACTGCCGCAGGCCGAGCGCCCGCCCGTACCAGTCGGCGGCGCGCACCGCGTCGCCCAGCGCCCGGTGGCAGCCGGCCGCACCCTCCAGGGCCCGGGCGCAGAGCGGTTCGTCCCCGGCCGTGCGGGCGTGCTCCAGGGCGGCCCGGTAGTGCGCGACGGCCTGCTCCCAGCGGCCCGCGGCGGCCTGTAGGTCGCCCAGGTTGAGCAGCGCGGCCGAGGCCCGGCGGGGTCTGCCGTGCCGCTCGGCGACGGTCAGCACCAGTTCGTGCAGCCGGTAGAGGTCGGCGGGGGCGGCGGCGCCGGTCAGCGGCAGCGCCCGCAGCAGCGCGGTGACCAGCCGGCCGGCCGAGCCGTCCAGGTCGCCCTGACCGATCGCGTCGGCCACCGCCCCGAGCAGCAGGTCCCGCTCGCCGAGCAGCCACTCCCGGGCGTGCTCCGCCGAGCCCAGCCGCAGGGCGGCGGGCAGCGGGTCCGGCCCGGGGCCGCCGCCCGCCGGGTCCAGCAGGGCGCGGGCCGACTCGGTGAGCCGGACCAGCCGCTCCAGCAGCCGGGCCCGGGCGAGCTCGGTCTCGGCGGGCCGGTCCTCCTGCTCGCGCAGCCGGACGAGCCTCGGGTAGAGACGGCCGGGCACCCGGTAGCGCGGGCTGCCGTCGGCGGCCGGCGCCTCCTGGCCGAGCAGTTCCCGTTCGGCCAGTGCGGCGAGCGTCACAGCCGCCTCCGGTGCCGGGCAGCCGACCAGGGCGGAGGCGGTGCGCGGGTCGGCGGTCTGCGCCGGGGCCAGGGTGAGGGTGCGCAGCATCCGCGCCTGGGCGGCCGGGAGGGTGCCGTACAGCAGGGTGAACGCGCCGATCAGCGGGTCGCTGTCGGGGACGGGCACCGGCTCGGCCGGCCCCGGGCCGGGCTTCACCCAGGCCGCCTGCTCCCCGGCCGTCTCGCCGGCGGCGGGCTCCGGCGCCGGGTCCTCGGTCGGCTTCTCCCCCGGTGGCGGGGGCGTCGCGGCCTTCCCGGGCGTGGACACCTGGGCGGCCTTCGGCCCTGGTGCGGACTTCGCGGCCGTCCCCGACGCCGCGCCCTGTACGGGCTTCGCGGCCTTCCCCGGGGCCGCCCCCTGTACCGGCTTCGCAGCCTTCCCGGGCGCTGGCGCCGCGGTGGTCTTCGGCCCCTGAACGGGCTTCTCCGCCTTCTCCCCCTCCCCCTTCGGCGCCGCCGACCGCGCCGACTCCTCGCCCACCACCCGGGTGAGCTCGCGCGCCGCCTCGGTGACGGCCGCCTTCGGGTCTCCGCGCAGCCATCCGGCCATCAGCCGCAGGGCGGCCGGCCGGGCCGCGCAGGCCTCCGCCAGGTCGGCGCCGCCGACCGGGTCGCAGGAGATCCGGGTGCCGCCGACCAGGTCGGCGAGCAGTTCGCCGGAGGCCTGCCGGTCGAGCCCGCCGAGGATCACCGGGTCGATGTCCTCGATGCCGGTGAGCGGCCCGGCGGTGGTGGCGAGCACCAGGCAGCCGGGTTCGTCGGCGAGCAGCGGCCACAGCTGCCCGGCGTCCCGGACGTCGTCCAGCACCAGCAGCACCCGGCGGCCCACGAGCGCCTCGCGCAGCGCGACGCAGGCGGGCTCGTCCCGTCCGTCCCCGCTGACACCGGGCAGCGGCACGGGGGCCTCGGGGTCGAGCTGCTCCAGCAGCAGGCGGGCGGCCCGGGCGGGCGCCACCCGGCCGCCGTCGGGGGCGGACAGGCGCGCGAAGAGCACACCGTCGGGGTGGTCCGCGGCGGCGGTGCGGGCGAAGCGGACCGCCAGCGTGGTGCGGCCGGAGCCGGGGCGACCGGCCAGGACCAGCACCGGGCTGCGGCCGGTGGCCGGGCGCGCGGCGGCCGCCCGCAGCGCGGCCAGTTCGGTGCGCCGCCCGACGAACAGTGCGGGCCCGGCCGGCAGCCGGTCGAGGCCCGGAACGGCCCCGACGGGCACGTCGGGGCCGGGGTCCATCGTCGCCGTCTTCCTCGCCACCCGTGCCACTCCCGACGTCATCCGGCCCCAGCGGAGGCGGCCCGGGACGGGCGCCCTGTCTGCGAAGCGTAGTTCGACCGTCCGGCTCAGCCGAGGTGACATCCGGTCGTACGAACCGGTAAATCACCCTCGCGGATCAACAGCAGGGTGCTCAGGAGGCGTACGGGCCGTTCGCTCACCCCTCGAAGGGCCGGGCCGGCCAGGGCGAGTCCGCCGGGCGCAGCCCGTCCAGCCCGTCCGGTCCGGTGAGCGCGGCGTGCACGGCGAGCGTGCCGGTGACGAGGGTCGGGTTGTGCAGCCGCCCGGCGTGGATCAGCCGGATCAGGTCGGACACCGGCACCCAGGCGACCTCGATCTCCTGCTCCTCGCCCTCCGCCGCGTAGCGCTCGCCCTCGGCCTCCGCGAGGTCGGTGGCGAGGAACATCCGCAGCGCCTCGTCGGTGCCGCCCGGCGAGGTGTAGTAGTCGGCGAGGATGCGCCAGGTGTCGGCCTTGCTGTGCGCCTCCTCGTACAGCTCGCGCTGCGCGGCGTGCCACGGGTTCTCGCCGGGCACGTCGAGCAGGCCGGCAGGCAGCTCCCACAGGCGCTGGCGGACGGGGTGGCGGTACTGCCGCAGGATCAGCACCCGCTGCTTGTCGTCCAGGGCGAGCACGGAGACCGAGCCGGGGTGGGTCTGGTAGTCGCGCCGGGCCCAGCTGCCGTCGGGCATCCGGACCTCCTCGCTGCGCACGCCGGTGACCTTGCCCTGGAACGGCGTCCGGCTCTCCCGGACCTCCCACTCCTCGGCCACGTCGGCGATCCCCTGGTCGCGCTGCTCGTCCATCGCTCTCCCCTTTTCGTCAGTACGACACAATCTAACGCCGAACGGCGGCCCCGCGGGAATCGCGGGGCCGCCGTCCGGTGAACGACCGACGACTTACTCGGCCGCGGTGGTCTTGATCTCGATGGCGGCCTTGACCAGGCCCGCGAACAGCGGGTGCGGGCGGGTCGGGCGGGACTTCAGCTCCGGGTGGGCCTGGGTGGCCACCAGGTACGGGTGCACCTCGCGCGGGTACTCGACGTACTCGACCAGGTCGCCCTTGGGGGAGAGGCCGGAGAACTGCAGGCCGGTCTTCTCCAGGTCCGCGCGGTAGGCGTTGTTGACCTCGTAGCGGTGGCGGTGGCGCTCCTCGACGTACTGCTCGCCGCCGTAGACCTCACGGACGATCGAACCCTCGGCGAGCTTGGCCGGGTACAGGCCCAGGCGCATGGTGCCGCCCAGGTCGCCCTTGCCGTCGACGATGGCCAGCTGCTCGGCCATCGTGGAGACGACCGGGTGCTTGGCGGCGGCGTCGAACTCGGTGGAGTTGGCCTCGGGCAGGCCGGCCAGGTTGCGGGCCGCCTCGATGACCACGCACTGCAGACCCAGGCACAGGCCGAGCAGCGGCACCTTGTTCTCACGGGCGAAGGTGATGGCGCCGACCTTGCCGTTGACGCCGCGGTCGCCGAAGCCGCCGGGGATGCAGATCGCGTCCACGTCGCCGAGCTGCGCCCGGGCGCCCTCGGGGGTCTCGCAGTCGTCCGAGGTCACCCACTTGATCTCGACCCGGGCGTTGTTGGCGAAACCGCCGGCGCGCAGCGCCTCGGTCACCGACAGGTACGCGTCCGGCAGGTCGATGTACTTGCCGACCAGGGCGACCTTGACGATGTGCTGCGGCTCGTGGACGCGGCGCAGCAGGTCGTCCCAGGTCGTCCAGTCGACGTCGCGGAACGGCAGGTCGAGCCGGCGCACCACGTAGGCGTCCAGGCCCTCGCCGTGCAGGACCTTGGGGATGTCGTAGATCGACTTGGCGTCGATGGCCGCGACCACGGCCTCCTCGTCCACGTCGCACATCAGCGAGATCTTGCGCTTGATGGCCTGCGGGACCTCGCGGTCCGCGCGCAGCACGATCGCGTCGGGCTGGATGCCGATGTTGCGCAGCGCGGCGACGGAGTGCTGGGTGGGCTTGGTCTTCAGCTCGCCCGAGGGGCCGATGTACGGCAGCAGGGAGACGTGCACGAAGAACACGTTGTCCCGGCCGACCTCGTGGCGGACCTGGCGGACGGCCTCCAGGAACGGCAGCGACTCGATGTCGCCGACGGTCCCGCCGACCTCGGTGATCACCACGTCGACGTCCTCGGTCGCCATCCGGCGGATCCGGGACTTGATCTCGTTGGTGATGTGGGGGATGACCTGGACGGTGTCGCCCAGGTACTCGCCGCGTCGCTCCTTGGCGATGACGGTCGAGTACACCTGGCCGGTGGTGACGTTCGCCGAACCGTGCAGGTTGGTGTCCAGGAACCGCTCGTAGTGGCCGATGTCCAGGTCGGTCTCGGCGCCGTCGTCCGTGACGAAGACCTCACCGTGCTGGAACGGGTTCATGGTGCCCGGGTCCACGTTGAGGTACGGGTCGAGCTTCTGCATGGTGACGCGCAGGCCTCGGGCCTTGAGGAGCGCGCCGAGGCTGGAGGCGGTGAGGCCCTTGCCGAGCGAAGAGGCGACACCCCCGGTGACGAAGAGGTGCTTGGTCGTCACGGCGCGGCCGTTCGCTGCCTTGCCGGAATGGGGCTGTGCCAAGAGGGGGCTCCCGTGGGTCGCGTGTCGAAGGTGACGTGGGCGGGATGCTCTCGACTCGCCGAACGACGGGAGGCGGTGCGGTGCACGGCACTCGGGGGGTCGTCGATTCGGCTGGTCCGGGGCGTTTGATCCCACCGGTCCACGGGATACCAGGGTATCAGTGACGCGACCGGGACGCCTTCCGGCCCGCTCGCGGCACCCCGGGGGCGTGCGCGGGGCGCACCACCGGCGCATCATCCGGCGCAACAGTCACACCGGTCGCACCACGGCCGGACCGGGCCACTTCGGAGCACTCCGTTCGGGCCATGACAGCCCCTCCACTGGGACCAGCCGGAACTGATCCGTCCGGACCATCCTGCCCGGCGTCCTCGCGATGCACGGCATTTCCGCCGAATTGTGGCGCCACACGAGGCTGCGCCCGCGTGCTTCGCCCCTTTCGTCCGTCGTAAGCTGCACGGACGCATCGCCGACAGCACGAGCACGCGGAGGGCGTGGGAGGTCAGGACACTCCCGGTCCCCGATGCGCGACCGGACCTCCCCGTATTCCAGCTCCTCCCCTCCCACCCCAGGGGCTCGACCGAGCCCCGCGCGGACACTCCAGCAAGGCCCGCCACCACCCCTCGGCGGGCCGGACGTCCCGGGGTGGGCTCCGGCCCCGCAGACCGCTCGCTCCCCCAGATCGCCGATGCGTCGTGACCACATTGCGAACTGGAGATCCACGTGGCCGGCCGTATCGAGGACTACGCACTCATCGGGGACATGCAGACCGCTGCCCTGGTCAGCAGGGACGGGGCGGTGGACTGGCTCTGCCTGCCCCGCTTCGACTCTCCGGCCGTGTTCGCCGGCCTGCTCGGCACCGATGAACACGGCTTCTGGCGGATCGGTCCGGCCGAAGCCGTCGCGACCGAAGTCCCCACCCCCGCGGCACCCGCCACCCCGGCCGCCCCCGCCCTCGGCCTCCCCCGCTTCACCGACACCGCCGATCTGAGGGTCCCGCCGCCCACCGCGGCCGCCCCCGCGGTGCCCGCCGACCGCCGCCGCTACCGGGGCGACTCGCTGGTCCTGGAACAGGAGTGGGACACACAGGGCGGCACCGTCCGGGTGATCGACTTCATGCCGCCGCGCCCGCTGGCCGGCCGCGACGCCGTCCCCCAGGTGATCCGGATCGTCGAGGGCGTGGCCGGCACCGTCCGGATGCGCTCGGCGGTGCGGATGCGCTTCTCGTACGGGCGCATCGTGCCCTGGGTGCACCGGGTCGAGCAGGCCGGCGGCGGCCACCGCACCGTCGCCGTGGCCGGGCCCGACTCGGTGTGGCTGGACGGCGAGTCCGAGACCTACGGACGCGACCTCACCACCTACGCCGACTTCACCGTCACCGCCGGCGAACGGATCGCCTTCGCCCTGACCTGGCAGGCCTCCCACCTGGACGCGCCGAAGGCCCCGGACGCCGAGGAGATGCTCGACGCCACCACCGACTTCTGGCACGAGTGGGCCGCCCAGTGCACCTACCAGGGCCCCTACCGCGAGGCCGTGATCCGCTCCCTGATCACCCTCAAGGGCCTCACCTACGCCCCCACCGGCGGCATCGTCGCCGCCCCCACCACCTCGCTGCCCGAGGACATCGGCGGTGAGCGCAACTGGGACTACCGCTACACCTGGCTGCGCGACGCCGCGATCACCCTCTCCTCGCTGCTGCGCACCGGCTACCGCGACGAGGCCAAGGCCTGGCGCGAGTGGCTGCTGCGCGCCGTCGCCGGCGACCCGGAGAACCTCCAGATCATGTACGGCATCGCCGGCGAGCGCGAGCTCACCGAGTCCTCCCTGGACTGGCTGCCCGGCTACGAGGGCTCCCAGCCCGTCCGGGTCGGCAACGGCGCGGCCGGCCAGCTCCAGCTCGACGTCTACGGCGAGGTCGTCGAGGCCCTGCACCTGGCCCACATGACCGGCCTGGTCCGCAACGACCACGCCCACCACCTCCAGCTGCGCCTGATCGAGTACCTGGAGGACCACTGGCAGGAGCCGGACGAGGGCATCTGGGAGGTCCGCGGCCCGCGCCGACACTTCGTCCACTCCAAGGTGATGGCCTGGGTCGCCGTCGACCGGACGATCAAACTGCTGGAGCAGACCCCCGAGGACGCCCCCTCCGACGGCCACCTGGAGCGCTGGCGCGAGCTGCGCGAGACCATCCACCGGGACGTCTGCGAGAAGGGCTACGACCCGGAGCGCAACACCTTCACCCAGTACTACGGCGGCAAGGAGCTGGACGCCTCGCTGCTGCTCATCCCCCAGGTCGGCTTCCTGCCGCCGGACGACAAGCGCGTCATCGGCACCATCGAGGCGATCCAGCGCGAGCTGTCCACCGAGGACGGCTTCGTGCTGCGCTACCCGACCCACGACGATTCGAGCGGCGACCACGTCGAGAACGTCGACGGCCTCTCCGGCCACGAGGGCGCCTTCCTGGCCTGCTCGTTCTGGCTGGCCGACGACCTCGCCATGATCGGCCGGGTGCAGGAGGCGCGCGAGCTGTTCGACCGGCTGCTCGCGCTGCGCAACGACCTCGGCCTGCTCGCCGAGGAGTGGGACCCGCGGCTCAAGCGCCAGGTCGGCAACTTCCCGCAGGCCTTCAGCCACGTCCCGCTGATCGACACCGCACTGCGGCTGACCGCCTGCGGCGGCGCCTTCCTGTCCGCCCAGCCGGACGGCCTGACGGCCGAGCGGGTCGAGCAGGCGACGGTCTAGCGGCCCGGGGGCCCGGCGGCGGGCGGTCCGGCGGCCTAGTCCCGCTGGACCAGCTCGTCGTAGGTGCTGAGCACCTGGGCGACGGTGGCGGCCTCGTCCGGCCAGGTCTCGGCCTGCTGCCGGCCGGCCGCCACCAGCCGCTCGCGGCCCGCCGGGTCGGCCAGCAGCCCGCGCACCGCCCCGCCGATCGCGACCGGGTCGCCGGTCGGCACCAGCACGGCCGCGTCGCCGACCAGCTCGGGGATCCCGCCGACGGCGGTGGCGACCACCGGCACGCCGGCCCGCATCGCCTCCTGCACCACCAGCGAGCGGGCCTCCCAGCGACTGGTGACCACCACCACGTCGGCGGCCGCCAGCAGGTCGGGCACGTCGGTGCGGAATCCGAGCAGCCGCACCGGCAGCTTCTCGGCGGCGACCCGCTCGCGCAGCCCGGCCGCTTCCGGGCCGTCCCCGGCGAGCAGCAGCAGCGGCTCCGGGTCCAGCACGGACAGCTCGCGGGTGGCGTCCAGCAGCAGCCCGAAGGCCTTCTGCGGGACGAGCCGGCCGACCGCCAGCACCAGCGGCCGGTCCGGGCCGTCGCCGAGCAGCGCGGCGCGCGCCGCGGCCCGGTCGAGCCGGCCCTCGGGCATCGGCGGGGCGGCCACCGGGCCGAGCCGGGCGTCGGTGGCGCCCAGCTCGCGGGCCCGGGCGACCAGGTCGGAGGAGGCGCCGAGGACGAGGTCGGCGGCGCGCGCGACCCGGCGCTCCATCAGCCGCTGCAGGCGGCGCTCCAGGCCGGTGGCCAGCAGCGCGTGGTGGGAGGTGACCACCAGCGGGGTCTCCGGGCGCAGGCCCGGGAAGCGGCCGGCGGTGCGCAGGGCGAGGTCGGCGAGCAGTCCGGCGCGCAGCCCGTGCGCGTGCACCACGTCGGCGCCGGTGAAGGCCCGGCGCAGCTCGCCGATCGCGGTGGCGTCACTGCGGGCGCCGGCGGTGGGGGTGATGTCGACGGTGTGGAACCTGGCGCCGGTGCGGGAGAAGCCGAACAGCGCGTCCGTGCCGGCCGGGGCGCACACCGTGACGATCACGCCGTGCGCGACGAGGCCCTGCGCCAGGGAGCGCACGTGGGCACCGATGCCGCCGGTGCTGGCGGCCAGGACGAGTACCACGTGCAGCTGCCCCGGTTCTGGGGTGGCAGCGGCGGCCCGGGCGGCGGAATGGTCCACGTTCTCTCGCATCCGACTCGATCAGGTTCGCGCGCCGCTTCGCGAGGGTTGCCCGTCGGCGGCGCTCGGGACTGGAAAGCCAATGTCCAGCCGCCACCATGCCAGGTCGGCGGCCCTCTTGGACAGTCGGCGCCACCAGGGGCGCGTCGCCTTCCGTCCGCAAGGGCCACCCGACCCTGTCGGCGGGTCGGGTGGCCCGGCCAGGGCGTGTCGCAGCAGGTCCGGCCGGGCGCTCGACGCGAAGTGCTAGCGGTGGCGCGGGGCCCGGGCGGCGGCGAGCAGTTCCTCGGCGTGGGCCCGGCCGAGCTCGGAGTCCTCCAGGCCGGCCAGCATCCTGGAGAGTTCGCGCACCCGCTCCTCGTCGTTCAGCACCTTGACGCCGCTGCGGGTCACGGTGCCGTCGTTGGTCTTCTCGACCACCAGGTGCCGGTCCGCGAAGGCGGCGACCTGCGGCAGGTGGGTGACCACCACGACCTGGGCGGATTCTGCCAGTTTGGCCAGCCGGCGGCCGATCTCGACCGCCGCCTTGCCGCCGACGCCCGCGTCCACCTCGTCGAACAGGTAGGTGGGAACGGGGTCGGCGCCCGCGAAGACCACCTCGACGGCGAGCATCACGCGGGACAGCTCACCGCCCGAGGCGCCCTTGGCGATCGGGCGGGGCTGGGCGCCGGGGTGCGGGGCGAGCAGCACCTCGACCTCGTCCACGCCGTGCGGGCCGTAGGCGACGGTACGGCCGTCGACCTCGATCCCCGACAGGTCGTCGACCTGGGCGATCGAGAAGGTCACCCGGGCGTGCGGCATCGCCAGTTCGGCGAGTTCGGCGGAGACGGCCTCGGCGAAGCGCCCGGCCGCGGCCTGCCGGGCGCCCGACACCTCGGCCGCCAGCTCGGCCAACTCGGCCCGCAGCGCGCTCTCCTGGGCGCCGAGCTGGTCGATCCGGTCGTCGTCGCCGTCGAGTTCGGCGAGCCGGGCGGAGCCGGCCTCGGCCCAGGCGAGCACCTCCGCGAGGGAGTTCTCCGGGCCGCCGTACTTGCGCAGCAGCTGGGCCAGGACAGCCCGGCGGTCCTCGACGGCGGCGAGCCGGACGGGGTCGGCGTCCAGGTCGTCCGCGTAGCCGGCCAGGTCGCCGGCCACGTCGGCGAGCAGGTAGCCGACCTCGTTGAGGCGGTCGGCGAGGCCGGCGAGGCGCTCGTCGTGGTGGCGCACGGCGTCCAGGGCGCGGCGGGACTGCGCGAGCAGGGTGCCCGCGTCCAGTGCCTCCGGGTCGGCCGGGTCGCCGGCCAGGGCGGCGTGGGCGAGGGTCGCGGCGGAGGACAGCGCGTCGGCGTGGCCCAGCCGCTCGGCCTCGGCGGCCAGCTCGGTGTCCTCGTCGGCGACCGGCTCGGCGGCGGCGATCTCGTCCAGGCCGAAGCGCAGCAGATCGGCCTCCTGCGCGCGCTCACGGGCCCGGGTGGTCAGCTCCTCCAGGGTGGCCGAGACCTCGCGCAGGCTCCGGTAGGTCTCCCGGTAGCGGGCCAGCGGCTCGGCCACCGCCTCGCCCGCGTACCGGTCCAGCGCGCCGCGCTGGCGGGCCGGGCGCAGCAGCCGCTGCTGGTCGGTCTGGCCGTGCACGGCGATCAGTTCCTCGCCGAGTTCGGTGAGCAGCCCGACCGGGACGGCCCGCCCGCCGACGTACGCCCGGGAGCGGCCCTCGGCGGAGACGGTCCGGCTGATCAGCAGGGCGCCCTCGTCCAGTTCGGCCCCGGCCTCGGCCGCGCGGACCGCCGCCGGGGAGCCGGCGGGCAGCTCCAGCCGGCCCTCGACGACGGCGCGTCCGGTCCCGTTGCGCACCAGGCCCGGGTCGGCGCGGCCGCCGAGCAACAGGCCGAGGCTGGTCACGACCATGGTCTTTCCGGCGCCGGTCTCACCGGTCACGGCGGTGAAGCCGGGGGCGAGCTCGACCACCGCGTCGTCGATGACCCCAAGATCCCGTATCCGCATCTCGTCCAACACGGAGACGACCTTACGAGGTTCCACCCCCGGCGCGCGACGAGCGGCAACGCCGCGCGGCAACTCCGTGCCCGGAAGTTCACCCCTTGCGGGGCGTTTGCCCGGGTCCCGGCACCGTGCACCACGGCAGGAAGATCTGCACCAGCGGGCCGATCGCCAGTGCGTACGCGACCGTGCCGACCCCGGCGGTGCCGCCCAGCAGGACGCCGGCGACCAGTACCGTCACCTCGATGCCGGTGCGGATCAGCCGCAGCGAACGCCCGGTGCGCCGGTGCAGGCCGGTCATCAGGCCGTCGCGCGGGCCAGGGCCCAGGCGGGCACCGATGTAGAGGCCGGTGGCCAGGCCGTTGAGCACGATCGCGGCGGCCATCAGCGCGATCCGGGCGGGCAGCCCGTGCGGGCCGTCGACCAGCCGCAGCGTGAGGTCCATCGAGGCGCCCAGCACCAGCACGTTGGCGACGGTGCCGACACCCGGGCGCTGGCGGATCGGGATCCACAGCAGCAGGACCAGGGCGCCGCAGATGGTCACCCAGGTGCCCACCGAGAGGCCTGCGACGCGTTGCAGTCCCTGGTGGAAGACGTCCCACGGGTCGAGGCCGAGGCCGGAGCGCAGCATCAGCGCCATGCTCGCGCCGTACAGGTAGAGGCCGACGGCGAGCTGCGGGATCCGGCGGCCCAGGGCGTGGGTGTCGCCGAGCACCCGGGCGGCGAGCGGGGGCCGGGCGGCCTCCCGGGCGGGTCCGGACGTGGTCGTGGGCGTGGTCGTGGTGGCCATCGGGCGCTCCTGCGGGTGGTGCTGCACCCCGGGCGGCCCCGGCGGTGGCGGACTCGACGGCCGCACTGCCATGATGGTCGGGCCAATAGAGCCCACTCCAGGGCCAATTTCGAGCAAGTGGACTGATCAGCCTTGGCCGACTGGCACACCACCGTCACCCCGCCCGCGCTCGCCCGGCTGCTCGCCGCCGCCCGGCTGCCCGAACCGGCCGCCGCCCGCCGCCCCGCCTACCGGACCCTCGCCGGGCAGATCCGGCTGCTGGTCACCGAGGGCCGCCTGCCGGTCGGCGCCCGGCTGCCCGCCGAACGCGAACTCGCCGGTGCCCTGGAGCTGAGCCGTACCACCGTCGCCACCGCCTACGAGACCCTGCGCGCCGACGGCTACCTGCTCAGCCGCCGCGGCGCCGGCAGCTGGACCACCCTGCCCGAGGGCGCCCCGCCGCCCAGCGACGCGCTGCACCCCGTCCCCCCGGACGAGCAGGGCAGCACCCTGGACCTCGGCGTCGCCGCCCTGCCGGCCCCGCAGCCCTTCCTCGGCGAGGCCACCGTCCGGGCCGTCGAGCAGCTGCCCTGCTACGCCGCCGGGCACGGCCACTACCCCACCGGCGTCCCGGTGCTGCGCGAGGCCCTCGCCCGCCGCTACACCCAGCGCGGCCTGCCCACCACCCCCGACCAGATCCTCGTCACCACCGGCGCGATGGGCGGGCTGCACCTCGTCCAGCGGGCGCTGATCGGCCGCGGCGACCGGGTCGCCGTCGAGGCGCCCAGCTACGCCCACACCCTTCAGGCGCTCCGGATCACCGGCGCCCGCCTGGTGCCGGTGCCCTACGGCTACCGCCCCCAGCCCGAGTGGGACCTCACCGAGTGGCGCGGGGTGCTGCGCGGGGCCGCGCCCAAGGTCGCCTACGTGATCCCGGACTTCCACAACCCGACCGGCGCGCTGATCGGTGAGGAGCAGCGCCGCGAGCTGCTGGCCGCCGCCCGGGCCGCCGGCAGCGTCGTCCTGGTCGACGAGACCACCGCCGAACTCGGCTGGGGCGTACCGGAGTCCGCCCCGCTGCCGCGCCCGATGGCGGCGCTGGACCGCTCCGCCCAGGTGGTCACCGTCGGCTCGGCCAGCAAGCTGCTCTGGGGCGGCCTGCGGATCGGCTGGGTCCGGGCCGCGCCCGCACTGGTGCGCCGGCTGGCCGCCGACCGGGTCTACAGCGACGTCGGCACGCCGGTCCTGGAGCAGCTGATCGCCGCCGAACTGCTGGGCGAGCCGCTGCCCGCCGTCCGGGCGCACCAACTGGACCGGCTGCGGGCGACGGCGCACGCCTTCGCCGCCGCACTGCCCGAGCACCTGCCGGGCTGGTCGTTCACGCCGCCGCCCGGCGGCCTCTCGCTCTGGGTGTCCACCGGCGGGCTGTCCGGCGCGGCGCTGGCCCGGGCCGGGGAACGCGCCGGGGTGCGGATCGCCTCGGGCAACCGGTTCGGCTCGGACGGCGCGTTCGAGCACCACATCCGGATCCCGCTCACCGTGCCGGCCCCGGCCGTCCCCGCCGCCGTGCAGCGGCTCGCCGAGACAGCCGCCCGGGCGACGGCTGGCGGCCGGTACGGACCGCCCGCCGACACCCCGCCGCTGGCGATCTGACCGGCCGACCGGCGATCCGTCAGCAGTGGGTGTTCGCCCGCCCGCGCCAACCCGTCACCGGCAGCGCGAACTTGGCCACCAGCCGGTCGGTGAACGGCGCCCGGTGCAGTCTGGCCAGGCGCACCGGGGTCTGCCCCCGGCGGACCTCCACCCGTGCGCCGGCGGGCAGTTCGACCGTGCGCCGCCCGTCGCACCAGAGCACGCCGTGCGGGGTCTTGGGCTGCACCTCGACGGCCAGCACCGAGTCCGGCGAGGTCACCAGCGGGCGGGCGAACAGCGCGTGCGCGGAGATCGGCACCATCAGCAGCGCCTCCACCTCCGGCCACACCACCGGCCCGCCGCCGGAGAACGCGTACGCGGTGGAGCCGGTCGGCGTCGCGCACACCACGCCGTCGCAGCCGAAGTTGGAGACCGGGCGGCCGTCCACCTCGGTCACCACCTCCAGCATCCGCTCCCGGGACGCCTTCTCGATCGACGCCTCGTTCAACGCCCAGTCCCGGTGCACCACATCGCCGTTGGTGCGGACGATGACGTCGATCGTCATCCGCTCCTCGACCTCGTAGTCGGCGTCGACCACCCGCTCGACCACCACGGCCAGGTCGTCCCGCTCGGCCTCGGCGAGGAACCCGACCCGGCCCAGGTTGATCCCGAGCATCGGCAGCCCGTGCTCGCGGGCCAGCTCCGCCCCGCGCAGCAGCGTCCCGTCCCCGCCGGCGACCAGGATCAGCTCGCAGCCGTCCGCCGCGCCCGGCCCCCCGGCCACCTTCTCGACCCCGTCCGGCAGGTCCAGGTCCAGTGCCTCGGAGGCGAGCAGTCTGATCCGGATGCCCGCCTTCAGCAGCCCGTGCACCAGGGCCTCGACGCTGCGCAGCGCCGCCGCCCGGCCGGTGTGCGCGATCAGGAAGACCGTACGTTCTTCATCGCTCATGCCGCTGCCCTCTCCCTCACGCCTGCCGGGTCGCCTTCGGCCCCGGTACGGTCGCGTCACACAGCATGACGGACCGGACGCCCCCACAGCACCCTATCGGGGCCCCTCCGCGACGGCCCGGTCCGCCTCGGCGGGATCCAGCTGCGGGGCGTCCCGGCGCAGCCACAGGAAGTACTCCACGTTCCCGGACGGGCCCGGCAGCGGGCTCGCGGTGACGGCGCGCACGCCCAGCCCGAGCTCCCACGCCTGCCCGGCGACCTGGCGCACCATCTCGGCGCGCAGCTGGGGGCTGCGCACCACCCCGCCGCTGCCCAGGCGCTCCTTGCCGATCTCGAACTGCGGCTTGACCATCAGCACCAGGTCCGCGTCCCCGGCCGCGCAGGCGGCCAGCGCGGGCAGCACCAGGCCCAGCGAGATGAACGACAGGTCGCCGACCACCAGGTCGACCGGGGTGCCGCCGATCAGCTCCGGGGTCAGCTCCCGGACGTTGGTGCGGTCCATCACCGTCACCCGCTCGTCGCTCTGCAGCGACCAGGCGAGCTGCCCGTAGCCGACGTCCACCGCCAGCACGCCGGCCGCGCCGGCCCGCAGCAGGACGTCGGTGAAGCCGCCGGTGGAGGCGCCCGCGTCCAGCGCCCGGCGGCCCTCGACCACCAGGCCCTGCGGGACGAAGGCGGCGAACGCCCCGGCCAGCTTGTGCCCGCCGCGCGAGACGTAGTCGGGGTCGTTGTCGTCCTTGGCCACCACGACCGCCGCCGAGGTCTCCACCTGGGTGGCCGGCTTGGTCGCGGTGGTGCCTCCGACGGTCACCCGGCCGGCCGCGATCAGCTCGGACGCGTGCTCACGCGACCGGGCCAGCTTGCGGCGGACCAGCTCCGCGTCGAGTCGGCGTCGTGCCACTGCCACTGGTGTTTCAGCTCCTACGGGTCCTGCGGGTCGTTCCAGGGTCATTCCTGGTCGAGCGCGGCCAGCGTGTCGGCCAGCCGCTGGTGAACATCTTCGTACACCTCGACGTGTGCCTCGGCCGGGACCCCGTCCAGGGCCTCCAGCCGGGCCAGCGCGGCGTCCACGACGGGGTGGCCGGTCGGGGTCGGTTCCACGCCGAGCGGTTCGACGGCTTCAGCTGGTCCGGTCATCGGGCTTCTTCGTGCTGGTGGCCTTGCGGACGGTGGTCTTCTTCGTCGCCGTGCGCTTCGCGGGCGCCTTGGGCTGCGCGGCCTGCTCGGCGGCGGCCTGCTGCGCGGTGGCGGTCTTCTTGACGGCCGTCTTGCGCACGGTCGTCTTCTTGGCGGCCGTCTTCTTCGCCACCGGCTTCTTGGCCGCCGCCTTCTTCGCCGGGGACTTCTTCGCCCCGGCCCGGCCCGCCGCCGGGGCCTTCTCCGCCTGAGCCTTCTCCGCCGAGGTCTGCTCCGCCGGAGCGGGCTTCTTCGCCGGGGTCCGCTTCGCGGCGGCCTTCCCCGGTACCGACGGCCGTACCGGCGGGACGGGCGGGTCGACCTCGACCGGCTCGTCCACCTCCACCCGTTCGGCCACTATCGGCTCCCCCGCCGCCGGGGCCGCCGGCTGCTCGTCCGCTCGCTCCCAACCGCGCCCGAAAAGGTCGTCCGCCCGGGGCGCCGGCGTCGGCTCCGCCGCCTCGTCGACCCCGGCCGACCGCACCGCCGGCTCGGCGTCCTCCTCGACCTCGCGCAGCTTGCTCTCCAGGTAGGCGAGCACCACCCCGACCTTCATCACCTGGTCGCCGACCTTCTCGAAGGCCTTCTCCACCTCGCCGCGCGCCACCCCGACGGCCAGGTCCACCCCGGCCCGCCCGGCGGTGACCGCCTCCTCCGCCAGCGTCTGCAGCGTCCTGGCCGACGGCGGGAACTGCCCGCCGAGCCGGCGCTCGACCTCGGTGACGTCGACCCCGGTCCGCTCCAGGATCACGGCCGCCGTCCCGACGACCCGCTTGCCGACCTCCTCCGCCAGCCCGGCGGCGACCTCCACCACTCCCCGCACCGTCCTCGGCAGCATCCGGGTGCCTCCTTAGCGCCTGCGCGCATCGCTCCGTCGCCGTCGGTGCCCGGGCCGATCCGGGCACCCCACCGACGACGCTACCGCCAAAACCCGGCTGCGGTACCGTGGCCCGGCAGGGACCATCGCCGTCACCTGCCGCGACCACCAGGGAACCCAGGGAGGGGAACCACCGCCATGGCCAACGCCGAGGAGTGCCGCGGGGCACTGGAACAGCTCAGCCGGAACATGGCGAAGTCCACCGGTGACGTCCGCAAGGCGGCCGCCCTCGACCGCTCGCTCAGCTGCCGGATCACCGACCTCGACCTGACCTTCACCGGCCAACTGCGTGACGGCCGGATCCACGACCTCGCCTCGGCCCCCGGCGCCCCGGCCGAGAAGGCGGCGATCCGGCTCACCATGAGCAGCGACGACCTGGTCGCCGTGGTCTTCGGCGGGCTCAACTTCGCGTCCGCCTGGGCGGGCGGCCGGATCCGGCTGGAGGCGGGCTTCCGCGACCTGCTGCGGCTGCGCACCCTAC
The DNA here is from genome assembly GCF_044760075.1 of Kitasatospora sp. NPDC098663. Classification (NCBI taxonomy): domain Bacteria; kingdom Bacillati; phylum Actinomycetota; class Actinomycetes; order Kitasatosporales; family Streptomycetaceae; genus Kitasatospora; species Kitasatospora sp. NPDC098663. The sequence goes on from NZ_JBIWAP010000010.1 coordinate 241,825, forward strand.
TCTGAACCCGGCCGCCGTGGTCCTTGCCGCCGTGGTCCTTCCCTCTTGGACCCGAGCACTCTGAACCCGAGCGCTCCGGACCCGACCGCTCTCGCCTCGAGTGCTGCCGTGCGGCGGCTCAGAACCCCAGCTCGGCCAGGGCCTTGCGCCCGTCGGCCGGCGCGCCGTCCGCGTCCAGCGCCGTCCACGCCGCCGCGCACAGCGCCCGCAGACCGTCCCAGCGGTCCCCGCCGCCATCCAGCCGCAGCACGCCACCAGCGGCCGACGCCACCCAGCCGCCGCAACCGAAGCCGTCCGCCCCGGTCGTGACCGCCGGGTGCGGCTCCAGCAGCCCGCGCAGGTCCGCCGACAGGTAGGTCGGCCGGTGCTCGGCCGGGGCCGTCAGCAGCTGTGCCGGGGTGGTCACCCCGGTGAAGACCAGCAGGCTGTCCACCCCGCCGTTGAACGCGCCCTCGATGTCGGTGTCCAGCCGGTCGCCGACCACCAGTGGCCGCCGCGCGCCGGTCCGCAGTACGGTCTCCCGGTGCATCGGCGGCTGCGGCTTGCCCGCCACCACCGGGTCCACCCCGGCAGCCGCCCGCACCGCCGCGACCAGCGTCCCGTTGCCGGGCGCGATGCCGCGCGCGGTCGGGATGGTCAGGTCGGTGTTGGAGGCCACCCACGGCAGCCCCTGCTGCACCGCGTACGCGGCCTCCGCCAGCTGAGCCCAGCCGACCGACGGGTCGTAGCCCTGCACCACCGCGAGCGGCTCCTCGGCCAGCGAGCGGACGGCGACCAGCCCGCGCTCGGCCAGTGCCTCCTCCAGCCCCGGGCCGCCCACGACCAGCACCTTCGCCCCGGCCGGCACCTGCTCGGCAACCACCCGGGCGGCCGCCTGCGCCGAGTTGATCACGTCGGCCGGCTCGGCCGGCACGCCCAGTCCGGTCAGGTGCTCGGCCACCACCCGCGGCGGCCGGGAGGCGTTGTTGGTCACGTACGCGAGCCGCATCCCGGCCGTCCGGGCGGCGGCCAGCGCGTCCACGGCGTGCTCGATCGCGTGCGGGCCCGCGTAGACCACGCCGTCCAGGTCCAGCAGCGCCGTGTCGTACGCCTCGGTCAGCGGCTGCTCGCTGCCGCCGGGGGCGGTCCGTCGCACGGTGGTGGCCGTCTCGGTCATGGCTGCGCTACCTCATTCACTGCGTCGTTCGCTTCCTCGGGTGCCCCCGAGCGGGTGGCCCTTGAGCCGGTGGGCCCTTGAGCGGGGTGGGCCCTTGAGTGGTGCGGGCCCCGAGCCGGTCAGACCTCGTCGTCCACACCGGCGTCGCCCGTCGGCGCCCCGTCCGGGCCCGGCGGGGGCGCCAGGTACCCGGGTGCCCCGGGCAGCAGCGGGCCGAACGCCCCGGCGCGGGCCGCCAGGGTCGCCCTGGTCTGCCGCAGCGCCGCCTGGTAGTGCTCGGTGCCCGGCCGCATGGCCACGGCCAGCGCCAGGTGCTCGGCGGACGTCTCGAAGTCGCCCAGCCGGGCCGCCGCGACGCCCCACCCGAACTGAGCGTAGTCGTCCGACGGATCGGCCAGCGCGACGGCCCGGAAGTTCTCCAGCGCCGCCGCGTACGAACCGGTGTCGAACTGGGCCCGCGCCAGCGTCTCCCGGATGCTGCGCGACTGCGGCTCGGCCGCTGCCGCCCGGACCAGCAGCTGCTCGGCGGCCGCCGGGTTGCCCTGGGCCAGCAGCCTGCCGCCGCGCCGGAACCAGTCGTACACGTCCCCGGTCGGCTCGCCGGAACGCCCCTGCGCCGGCACGCCGCCGTGCGCCGGAGCGCCCCCGCCAGCGGCGCCGTCCGGCCCGCCCTGCTCGGCCGGGCCGTTGCCGTCCAGCCGTTCCTGCCCGTCGTCCATGCGGTACCTCGCCCTCGGTCGCACACCCGTCCCACAGGTCAGCACGGGTATTCCGATCTCTCAACAACGCGTACCCGGTTACGATGCCCAGAATGAGCACACCCAGTGCAGAAGACGGAGTCGAGACTCCCGAGGGCGGCCCCGGCGATCCCGGGCACGTCGCCACCGCAGGCCTGTCCCTGTCACCCTTCCGAGGCCTGCGCTACGTCCCCGATCGGGTCGGCGCCCTGGCCGCGGTCATGTCACCGCCGTACGACGTCGTCGACCCCGGCCGCCGGCTCGACCTGGAGACCGCCGACCCGCACAACGTGGTCCGGCTGATCCTGCCCAGGCCCGAGCCCGAGGACGTCGGCGACCGGCCCGACCGCGACACCAAGTACCGGCACGCCGCCCGGCTCCTGGCCGCCTGGCAGCGCGAGGGGATCCTCGCCGCCGACCCGGCGCCCGCGCTCTACGTCTACGAGCAGCGCGTGCCCGCCACCGGCGACTCCCCCGAACTGCTCCAGCGCGGGCTGATCGGCGCGCTCGCGGTGAGCGGTCGCGAGGCCGGCGTGGTCCTCCCCCACGAGGACGTGATGCCGCGGCCGGTCGCCGACCGGGTAGGCCTGATGCGCACCACCCGGGCCAACCTCGAACCGCTGCTGCTCACCTACCGCGGCGGCGGCGGCGCCTCCGGCGTCATCGAACGGACCGTCCAGGGCGAGCCGCTGCTCTCCACGGCCACCAGCGACGGCACCCACCACCGCCTCTGGGCCGTCGCCGACCCCGCCGAGATCGCCGAGATCAGCCGCGACCTCGCCACCTGCCGGGCCCTGATCGCCGACGGCCACCACCGCTGGGAGATGTACCTCCGCCTCCAGCGCGAGCACCGCCACCTGCCGCGCAGCCCGTGGGACCGCGGTCTGGTGCTCCTGGTGGACACCGCCCGCTACCCGCTGCGGGTCCGGGCCATCCACCGGGTGCTGTACCGGCTGCCGGTGGCCGAGGCGCTGGAGAGGCTCGGCGACCAGTGGAAGGTCAAGGAGGTCCCCGGCCCGCTGACCGCCGCCCTCCAGGCGCTCGCCGAACAGAAGCGGCACGGCGGCAACGGCTTCATACTGACCGGCGGGGACGGTGTGTACTGGCTGCTCGGCGAGCCCGAGGAGGCACTGCTCGACGCCACCGTGCCGCACGACCGGCCCGAGGAGTGGCGCCACCTGGACGCCACCGTCCTGCACGCCACCCTGCTCGACCGCACCTGGCACGTCCCCGACGGCCCGGACGACATCGGCTACCTGCACACCGCCGCGGCCGCCGAGCAGGAGGCCGCACGCACCGGCGGCACCGCCGTCCTGCTGCACCCGGTCCGGGAGAGCGTGGTCCGCAGGCTCGCCGAGCAGGGCGTCACCATGCCGCGCAAGTCCACCTCCTTCGGGCCGAAGCCGGCCACCGGACTGGTACTGCGCAACCTCGAACTGGGCTAGGTTCCCCTGCGGAACGCGAAGAGGCCCTGCCTGCTCCCCCTTGAATTCCAGGGGAAGCGGGCAGGGCCTCACTCGTCGGCCGGAGCCGCTCAGCTGCGGGCGTCGCCCTTGGCCTCGGCGTCAGCCTTGACCTCGTCCTTGGCCTCGTCCTTGGCCTCGGTGGCGCGCGCGGGCACCACGCCGTCGAACTCCTCGTCGATCTCGAGGTCGTCCTCGTCGTAGTACTCCTCGACGTTCTCCTCGTCCTCGAAGATCACGCGGTCGTCGGAGGCCTCGCCGCCGCGCTTCTTCGCCGGGGCGTCGGCCTGCTCGAACTCCTCCTCGGCCATCTCCGGGTCGAGCGCGTCCACGAACTCCACGCCGTCGATCTCGGCGAGGCGCTCCGCCGCGTTGGTCGTGCCGTCGGTGTCGGCCTCGGCCGCCTTCGCGAACCAGTCACGGGCCTCGTCGCCACGGCCGGCCGCGATCAGCGCCTCGCCGTAGGCGTACCGGAGACGCGCGGTCCACGGGTGCACGGCGCTGGAGGCCAGCTCCGGGCTCTGCAGGGTCACCACGGCCGCGTCGAACTGCTCCATGTCGGAGCGGGCGCCGGCGGAGACCAGACGCATCTCGACCTGGCCGGCCTTGTCCAGCTGCTTCACCTCGGGCTCACCGGCCATCGCCAGTGCCCGCTCCGGGCGGCCCAGACCGCGCTCGCAGTCGGCCATCACCGGCCACAGGTCCGCACGGCCGGTCATCCGACGGGCGGCACGGAACTCGGTCAGCGCCTCGGAGTACCGCTGCGTCATGTACGAGGCGAAACCGGCCGCCTCACGGACGGCCGCCACGCGGGAGGCCAGACGGAGCGCGACGCGGGAGAACTGGTAGGCCTCCTCCGGCTCGGTGTCGAGCAGGCGGGCCACCATCACCAGGTTGCGGGCGACGTCGTCCGCGAGCGTCTTGGGAAGGCTCTTGAGCTCCTGGCGCACGTCCCCGTCCAGCTCGAAGCCGGTGACGTCCTCCGGGATCGGCAGGCGCTTGACGGGCTCGTAGTTGCCACGACGGTCGTCGTAGCCGCCCCGGTCGTCACGGCGGTCGTCGCGGTTGCCGCGGTAGCCGCCGCGGTCGTCCCGACGGTCGCCGCGGTCGCGGTTGAAGCCGCCACCGGAGGGGCGGTCGTCACGACGGAAGCCGCCACGGTCGCCACCACGGTCATCGCGGTTGAAACCACCCGACGGGCGGTCGCCACGGTCACGGTTGAAGCCGCCACCGGAGGGGCGGTCGTCACGGCGGAAGCCACCGCGGTCGCCACCACGGTCATCCCGATTGAAACCACCCGACGGGCGGTCGCCACGGTCACGGTTGAAGCCACCGCCGGAGGGGCGGTCGTCACGGCGGAAGCCGCCACGGTCGCCACCACGGTCATCCCGATTGAAACCACCGGACGGACGGTCGTCACGGTCACGGTTGAACCCGCTCGGACGGTCATCGCGACGGAAACCGCCACCACCCGACGGGCGGTCGCCGCGGTCGCGGTTGAAGCCGCCACCGGAGGGGCGGTCGTCACGACGGAAGCCGCCACGGTCGCCACCACGGTCATCCCGATTGAAACCACCCGACGGGCGGTCGCCACGGTCACGGTTGAAGCCACCGCCGGAGGGGCGGTCGTCACGGCGGAAGCCGCCACGGTCGCCACCACGGTCATCCCGATTGAAACCACCCGACGGGCGGTCGCCACGGTCACGGTTGAAACCACCGCCGGAGGGGCGGTCGTCACGACGGAAGCCGCCACGGTCGCCACCACGGTCATCCCGATTGAAACCACCCGAGGGACGGTCGTCACGACGCGGACGGTCGTCACGGTCACGGTTGAACCCGCTCGGACGGTCATCGCGACGGAAACCGCCACCACCCGACGGACGGTCGCCACGGTCACGGTTGAAGCCGCCACCGGAGGGACGGTCGTCACGACGGAAGCCGCCACCGGACGGGCGGTCGTCACGACGGAAGCCGCCACGGTCGCCACCACGGTCATCCCGGTTGAAACCACCGGACGGACGGTCGTCACGACGCGGACGGTCGTCACGGTCACGGTTGAACCCGCTCGGACGGTCATCGCGACGGAAACCGCCACCACCCGACGGACGGTCGCCACGGTCACGGTTGAAGCCGCCACCGGACGGGCGGTCGTCACGACGGAAGCCGCCACGGTCGCCACCACGGTCATCCCGGTTGAAACCACCGGACGGACGGTCGTCACGACGCGGACGGTCGTCACGGTTGAAGCCGCCACCGGAGGGACGGTCATCGCGACGGTAGCCGCCGCCCTGACGGTCGTCCCGACGGGCGCCGCCACGGTCGTTCGACCAGCCCCCACGGGACCGGGGCTCGTAGCCTCGGCCGTCGTCCGATCGACGCTCGGGACGGTCCTGGGGCTGGTTCGACATCGTGGTGACTCCTTCTGCTGCTTCAGCTCCACCGCGGACTGAGCAACTCCGCTGCCGTCACGCGGTTTCGGCGCCGGCCTCCTGGCCGCGCACCATCTCCATTGTCCGACATCCCGGAACACTCCGCCTGGGCGAAGGTCCCGGCCTGCCGGGGTACTACTCGTTCGCAAAACACAAAAAGGCCGCGGCCCCAGCGAATCGCTGGGGCCGCGGCCTTGAATAATTGTTCGGCGGCGTCCTACTCTCCCACAGGGTCCCCCCTGCAGTACCATCGGCGCTGTGAGGCTTAGCTTCCGGGTTCGGAATGTAACCGGGCGTTTCCCTCACGCTATGACCACCGAAACCCTATCGGGTATTCAGCGAAACACACTTTTTAATTGATAAGTGTTTTTCTTGTTCGCCGGCGATAGCTGTTCGCTACCCGGGAACCACACAGTGAACGCGAGCGTCTGAGGACAAGCCCTCGGCCTATTAGTACCGGTCAACTCCACCCCTCACAGGGCTTCCATATCCGGCCTATCAACCCAGTCGTCTACTGGGAGCC
>NZ_JBIWAP010000011.1:0-3032 GCF_044760075.1 Kitasatospora sp. NPDC098663
CCCGCGGAGCGGGTACCCCGGCGGCAAGCCGCCGGACAGCGAACGCCTCCGCTTCGCTTCGGCGGATCCCCGCTTACGCGGGGATTGAACAGCGAAACGCCTCCGCTTCGCTTCGGCGGAATCCCCGCGCAAGCGCGGGAATTGAATTCCGCAAGCGGAATTCCCCTGCTTCGCAGGGCCCTGCTCTCCGCTTCGCTCCGAGCTCAGTACGCCTCCGCTGCGCTCCGGATGAAATCCTCGCGCTTGCGCGAGGATTGAATTCCCGCAAGCGGGAATTCCCCGCCGGCAAGTCGGCGGTAGGACACGCCTCCGCTGCGCTCCGGCGTGTTCGCCCGCGAGCGGGGGCTCTGAATTCCGCAAGCGGAACTCAGTGGGCTAACCGGAGGTGATGCATCGCTCGTACGCTGTGTAAGCCCAGTAACTCCGGCCCACATCCCACCATTTGACCTCCCCCCATCTCACAACAGGTCAACACCGACAGCATCCTGATCCTGTCGAGCCTGGTGGACTCCGCTTCGCTCCGCCCACCCCTGAGCGCCCGTCACCATTCACCCCCGGGCCGTCGAAATGCGCCGAAGCGTGCTACCTCAGATGTGGGTGGCACGCTTCGGCGCATCGTAATGATGCACTGTGTAGTGTCAGTGTTTCTGCCTGGTGTCAGTACTGGACGTCGATCGCCTGGATTCCGGTGAACTCGACTTCGAGTCCGGCGGCGCGGCCGCCGTCCTTGAAGTAGGTTTCCTGGAATCCCTCGGCCATGATGGCGCGCATCTGTTGGTCACCGGCGCCCTGGTCCTGGGCGGTGAAGAGGCGGTCGGCGTAGACGGGTGGGAGGTGGACGGTCAGGTGCCGCAGCCGGGCCTCGTCGGTGGTGCCGACGGGGGCGGTGTAGCCGAAGTAGGCCCACACCTCGACGGTGATGCCCGTGCTGGTGGCGGCCTTCTTGCGGGCCCGGCGGCGGATGCCGGGCTGCCACACTCGTTGGACCTCGCGTTTCAGGGCCTCGCGCAGTGCGGCCCTGGGGGTCTTGCGCTGCCCGGCGAGGTAGCGCTCGACGGTGCGGCGGCTGACGCCGAGCCGGGCCGCCAGGGCGGCGGTGTCGCCCTTGGCCGCCTTGGCGAGCAGTCGCATCTGGGCCTGGGCGCTCTTGGGCGGGGCCTTGGTGAAGTGCTCGGGCGCGGCCCGGTCGATCGCGTCGGTGATCTCCTCCACGGCCCTTACTTCCCCTCGATGGTGCTGCTGTCGTAGCCCTTGATGTGGCGGGCCGGGTTGATCGGCTGCTCGCGTTCCAGCCAGTCCACGACGGTGAGCATCTGCTGGATGCCTTCGACCTTGGCCAGACCGGGGGTGGCGCCGAGGCGGAAGGTACCGGGCAGCACCTTGCCGGAGCCGGTGAGTGGCAGGAAGCCGAGCGGGTCCGTGGTCGGGGAGGCATAGACGACGCAGTCGTTGTTGACACCGAGCGGGTAGCGGCCGTTGGCCTTCGCGACGTTGGCCATCTTGCGGTGCATGTTGACGCGGGCCTTGGCGATGACCGCGGCCCGGATGTCCGGGCGCCAGGTCTCGCGCTCCAGCGCCGGCCACGGCTCGCCGGGCTTGTAGGTCAGGCCCTGGGGGCGCTCGCGGAGCTTGCCGATCCCGAACTTCACCGTCGACTTCACCGCTGAGAGGACCATCGCGATCTGGTGGTGGCGCCAGGTGGCGGAGGCGAGCTGGTCGTCGCCCATCGCGGCCAGGTGGCCCAGGCCCTCGGCGGCGAGCGCGGCGCGCAGCGCGTCCAGGTCTGTGCCGGCGTTCTTGAGGAGGCGGTGGGCGGTCATCGCGGCGAGGAAGGCGCGTTCGTCGGTGTCCTTGTCGGTGGGGATGCCGGCCTCGGTCATGGTGGTGACGTAGGCCTCGCGGAGGCGGTCGTGCCAGGGGTCGAGGTAGGCGCCGCTGTGCTCGCGCAGGTAGGCCTCGGTCGGGTGGACGTCGTGGCCGAGTTCCTGGGCGTAGGCGACGGTGGGGGTGGTGTACCAGGCCGGGCCGGTGGGGGGGGTGCCGGTCGGGGTGAACGGGCTGGGCAGGCGGGGGTCGGTCGGGATGTGGGACAGGTCGACGAGCCAGCTGCCGGGGGTCTTCTTGTCGAAGTGTGGGTTGGTGACGTGGAGTGGGCCGGACAGGCCGACGTTGAGGCGGGCGGCGGCGGCGAGGTAGGCGGTGTTGATGTCGATGCCGACCGCGAACGGTTCGATCATCTCCGCTTCGGAGAGGGTTTCGACCGGGCGGATCCACTGGTAGGACTCTTCGTCCAGGAAGCCGCCGGTCCAGCCCTGTGCGGCGGGGTGCTCCGGCGGGACCTCCGGCGGCGCGGCCTGGACGACTTCGGTCAGCGCGCCCGGGTTCGGCCCAGACACCCACCCGCCCGTCTCCTCGTCGCGTACCGCCCTCGTGGGTGGGCGCAGTGCGGTCATCAGTTCCAGGCCGCTGGTGGCGCTGGAGCCGCGGGGGGTGATGACGCGTTGGGCGTAGACGCCGAGGACGCGGGCGAGGTCGGGGGCGGGCAGGTCGGCGGCGGCGCCCCAGGCGCGGGTGTCGAGGGCGCGCCAGGGCAGGACGGCGAGTTGTACGCATTGGCGTCGGCCGTCTTTGACGGGCTTGTAGATGCGGGCCCAGGGGCCGAAGCCGCGGCGGGTGAGCTGCCATTTGGAGCGGGCGAGTGCTTTGACGATCTTGTGGTCGTCGGGGAGTCGCTGGGTGCGGCGGGTGGCCGGGTCGTCGTCCAGGGTGGGTGGCAGGCCGAGTTTCAGGGCGGCGGCGGCGGTGAGGACGATCAGCGGGTCGGAGTCCTTGCCGTTGCGGTGCAGTCGTGTGGTGCCCAGGCCGGATTCGGTCAGGGCCCAGGTGACCAGTTGTGCGAGTGTGGTGGCGGGGCATTCCAGGAGCAGGCCGCCGACTGCGTAGGCGGTGCCGTCGTCGTCCAGCACGGCGAGTGGGCCGTGGGGGTATTGGGCGTCGCAGTGTGGTGTGGGGCGGGCTGCGGGGCGCAGCGG
>NZ_JBIWAP010000011.1:3129-133636 GCF_044760075.1 Kitasatospora sp. NPDC098663
CGGTTGTGGTTGTGGTTGTGGTTGTGGTTGTGGTTGTGGTTGTGGTTGTGGTTGTGGTTGTGGTTGTGGTTGTGGTTGTGGTTGTGGTTGTGGTTGTGGTTGTTGGGCTGGTTTCTCCGGCGGGTTGCGGTCGGGGCGGGGGCTGTCGTCGTTCGGGTTCGCGGTGTTGTCGGTGGTGGGTTCCGGCTCGGTGTTTGTGGGGGTGGTGGCCGGGGCGAAGGCGGCCGGGATCTCTTCGACTGTTCGGGCGGCGGGGGCGGGGGCGGGGTGCTGTTGGGCCCAGCCTTCGAGGAGGCGTGCGTAGGCCTCCAGGCGTGGTGGCCTTGGTTCGGAGCGGCCGGCTTCCCAGTTCTTCACGGATTGCACGGTTGACTTCAGTACCTGGGCCAGTCGCGCTTGGGTGACTCCGGCGGCCTCTCGGAGGCGTGCTCTTTCGGTTGGCTCCGGCAGTTGCGGGCCTGGGTCGTTCAGTAGCGCGTCCACTGCTGCGAACAGTTCGTCCTGTGTGGGCATCGGAACTCCACCTCCTCGCCCTACACTAGTCCATTTTTAACCCTGGAATTGAGGTTCTGTGGTGGTGGTGGGGCCTTGTCCGTGTGGCTGTTCCATGGGTTTTCTGGCTGTCGGGTTGTTCGTTGGCGGAGGTTCTCTTAGCCCTGAAATATCTGGTGTTGGGGGTGTGGTGACGGCGGCGGGTCGGGGGTGTGGGGCGGGGTTCGGGGTGGCTGGTGGTGGGGTCCGGTGTGTTTCGCGGGCATGAGCCGGGGGTTGGCGGGATTCGTCGTCGTGGGTGGGCTTGCTGCCGTGGGTGGGCTTGCTGCCGTGGGTCTCGGAATTGTCCGCGTCGTTCGGAATGGGGCGTCCGAGAGGGGTTGTGGGGGCTGGGATCGAGGGGGTCTCGGTTGTCGGTCGGTGTGGTGCGTTGGGGGACGCGGTCCGTGTCGGCACGAACTGGGGCGCGGGCGGTGGTCGGTGGTCGCGGGTGGGTGTTTGCTGCCGTGTCTCTGTCGTGGGTGGAAAGTTCGTGGGTGAAACGTGATAAAAGCGGCGGGATCAAGCTCTGTCATGAACGCGATCGCGCCGTTTTTCGTGCGGCGGGCTGACGTGCGTCGCCCCGGGGTGAAGATCAAACCGGGGCCGCGGTATCGCCGCGGAAGCCGGTGTCCGGGCGGGTGACGCACGGCCCGGGGCGGCGGCGCGGGACGAACAGGACGAAGGGGAAGGGGCGCGGATGCTCTTGGAGCGCGACGAGGTGTTGGGCGCGGCCGCGGCGGCAGGGGCGGCCGCGCGGGCGGGCGGCGGGCGCTGGGTCCTGCTCTCGGCGCCGGTGGCCGGCATGGGGCGCAGCGCCACGCTGGAGGCGGTCGTGCGGCAGGAGGCGGGCGGCGGTGCCATGCGGGTGGGGCGGGTGCGCGGTGTACCGGAGGAGGCGGAGTTCGCGTTCGGGCTCGTGCGGCAGCTCTTCGCGGACGACGGGGCCGTTCCGTTCGCGGTGCCGGCCGGGGCCGACGAGCAGCGGTTGTTCCACCGGTGGGTGACGCGGCTGGCCCGCTGGGCGGCCGAGCGGCCGGTGCTGATCGCGGTGGACGACCTCCATCACGCCGACGAGCCGTCCCGGCGTTGGATCGGTTACCTGGCCCGCCGGATCGCGGAGATTCCCGTCCTGCTGGTGGTCACCGAGTGCGGTGACCCGTCCGGTCCGGGGCCTTTTCCTTCTCCCGCGGGTGTGTCGGTCGTCCTGCGCGCTCTGAGTGTGTCCGCGGTCGTGCGCATCGCCCGGGGCGCCGGTCTGGGCCGGGAGGACGTCGTGACGTGTGTCGGGGCGGGGGCCGGGAACCCGGCGCTGGTGCGGGCGCTGGTCGCCGATCTCGGTGACGGGCCGCTGCCCCGCCCGCCCGCCGCCCGCTCCCGCAGCCGTTACCGCGAGGCGATCGCCGACTGGCTGGGGCGGGGGGTGGATCCGTGTCTGCGTCAGGCCTGTCTGGCTCTCGCCGTCGCGGCGGAGGAAGGGGTGGCCGGGGACCCCGGGCTTCGCCGTCAGCTCGCCGGTCTCTGCTCGTCCAGGCGTTCGCCGGACGAGCGGTCGGTGCGCCGTCTGGACAGGCTGCTGAGCCACCCCCTCGCGCGCGAGGCCGTGCTCGCCGCCGCCGAGCCGCAGGAGATCACGGCGCTGCACACCCGCATCGCGGAGCTGCTCGACGAGAGCGGTGCGCCGGCGACCGCCGTGGCCTCCCGGCTGCTGCGGGTGGAGCGGCCCGGCGAGGCGTGGATGGCCCGCTCGCTGGCCGAGGCCGCCGAGGAGGCGGTGCGCGCCGGCCGCGTCGCGGAGTCCGCCGCGTATCTGCGCCACGCCCTGAGCGGGCCGCTGGATCCGGACCGGCGCGCGGCCCTGACCATGCGCCTGGGCGCGCTGGAGCTCGCGCGCAACGCGAGCGCCGGTATCCGCAGGCTCCACACCGGAGTGGAACTGCACAGCGATCTGCGGGAGCGGGCCAGGGCGGCGACCGCCCTGAGCGCGGCCCTCGTGGCGGGCCGCGATCCCGGCACCGCGCTGCGGGTCCTCCACCAGGCCGGCCGCGGCGCCGACGACGGCGAACTCGTCCAGGTGCTGCAGGCCCTCGCCGCGCTCGTCTCCTCGCACGACAACGACGCCTGGCGCGGCGCCGTCGCCGGCCTGCGCGCGCTCGCCCCCACCGCGCCGCCCGCCATCGAGCCGCTGGTGTGCGGTCTGATCACCGAGTACGAGGCCGGGGCCGGCCTCTGCTCCGCCGCCGAGGCGCTCGCCCGGGTGCGCCCGCGGCTGGCCGCCCCGGTGGACCCGCGCCTGCGGACCGCCTGGCTCGGCAGCGCGGCCACCCTGCTGCAGTGGGCGGACCGCCTGGAGGAGGCACGCGAGCTGACCGGCCGGTGCCTGCCCGCCCCGCCCGTCCCCCCGGACCTGACGGACGTGGGCCTGCAGTGCCTGCTCAGCGTCCGGGCCGAGGCCGCGCTGTGGGCGGGAGAGTTCGACCGCGTCATCACCGAGAACGCCCCCCTGGTGGAGACGACCGCCGGACAGGGCGTGCGACTCCCCCACCTGGCGGCCATGGTGGCGGCCGCACACCACGAGAGGGGCCGGCGCGCCGGGGCGTGGGAGGCCGTGGCACTGGCCGGACCCCGCGGCGGCGACAGCTCCTGGGAGTGGAACGAGCTCGGCTACACACGGGCCCTGCTGCACGCGGCGGACGGCCGCTGGCAGGCCGCCCTCGACGACTACCTGGCCTGCGGAGCCGGACAGAGCGCCCACGGCTTCGTCAGCCCCGTCGCCACACCATGGCGTTCCGGAGCGGCGCTCGCCCTGGTACGGCTCGGACGGCGCGAGGAAGCCCGCGAACTCGCCGAGGAGGAACTGCGCCACGCCCGGACCTGGGGCACCGCGCGCACCATCAGCCGGGCGCTGCGGGCACACGCCGCGGCCGTGGGCGGCAAACTGGCGCTGTCCTCGCTGACCGAGGGCGCCGAACTGCTCAGGGCGGGGTGCGCGCCGGTGGAACTCGCGGAGACCCTGGTCGATCTCGGCCGGGCCCACCTCGGGGCCGGCAACGGCCGCAAGGGCCGCGACACACTGCGCGAGGCACACGCGGTGGCCCTGCGGCTGACCGCGCCCGCCCCGCAGGCCGGGCAGGCGCCCGCCACCGGCCGCCTCCTCGACCTGACCGCGGGCGCGCTGCGCGAGGGCGGGGTACGCAACAGGAACGGCGGACACGCACTGACGCCCGCCGAACGACGCGTGGCCAAACTGGCCGCGGCGGGACACACCAACGCCCAGATCTCCTCCACGCTGTGTCTCACCCGCCGCACCGTGGAGACCCACCTCACCAACACCTACCGCAAACTGCGGATCGCCCGGCGGACCCAACTGATGGCGATCCTGGAACGATAGGAACAGCAGGAACGGCAAGGGGCGGTAAGGGGCGGCAGGTAGGGGACGGCAGGGCTGGTGCGGGGCGGCGGCGGGGCGGGGCGCCCCCGCCCGGGTCACGCGGGGAGGTGACCCGGGCGGGGGCGCTGGTTCGGTCCGCAGTGATCAGGACTTCGACAGGGTGAAGGCGATCGCGGCGTTGTCGCCGCTGCCGCCCTGCCAGGTGCACTTGTACCCGGACGGGGCCGAGCAGCTGTAGCCGTTGCTGCCGGTGTAGGGGTTGTTCCAGTACACCCTGACCTTGTTGCTCTCCCCGGACACGTCGAAGGTGACCTCGCCCTCCGTGCCGGTCATGAAGCCGTCCGACTCGCTCGCCCACTTCGCGGTGACACCGGGCTGGACCATGGACGGGGGCAGCATGTTGTCGGACCAGATGCCCCAACGCAGGCTGGAGCCGGAACGGACAAGCAGCTTGTCCGAGTTGTTGGTCAGGTTGACGCTCGTACTGCGGGCGGCGGTGACGCCGGGCACCACCGCGTCGACGCTGTCGGCACCGGCCGACCGGGACGCCGGCCAGACGTCGAACTTGACGCCGGCGTTGTTCCCGCTGCCGCCGCTCTTGTAGCAGGCGTACCCGGCCGGGACGGAGCAGCTGTAGCCGTTGCTGCCCACGTAGGGGTTGTTCCAGTAGATCTTGATCTCGCCGCCGGCGAAGGCGTAGGTGATGTTCCCCTCCGTCCCGGTGCCGGCCCCGCAGGACTCGCTCGCGAAGCTGGGCTCCTTGCCGGTGGGGATGTAGTCGGGCGGCAGCATGTTGTTCGTCCAGCAGCCGTGGTCGAGCTTCTCCCACGTCTTGGTCAGGCCGTACGCGGTGTGGTTGGACAGGGTGACCTGCGTGGAGCGGGCCGCGGTGATCCCCGCCAGGCCGTCCGCGGTCGCCTGCGGCCCGCTCGGCCCGGTCGCGGCCTGCGCGGCCGGGGCGAGGGTGAGCGCTCCGGACGCCATCAGCACGGCGGTCAGGGCGCCTGCGGCCGTGCGGGACAGGCCGCGCTTGGAAGTCGTGCGTCGCATGGGTCTACCAACTCTCTTCAAGGCTGGACGAGCGGGCGCCGGGTCGCGCCCGCCGTGTTCTCATCCGGGGTCGGCGCGGCTCGATGCCGGCGCCGGGGGCTCACTGGATGTAGAGCTCCCACCTCTTCGCGCCGTCGACGATGACCTCTTCGATCAGCTGGGCGACGGCGCTCCCCAGGCCGTACAGCACGTAGTACGCCGCCTGCGCCTCGACGAACGAGTCGTACCGGCCGGCCCAGCGCCAGATCGAGGACACCGACGCGCCTTCCTGGACGGCGGGCGTCGCGGAGGCGTGGGCGCGGGCGGGGGAGGCCACGGCGGCGTACGCCTGGGCGGTGCCGCCGGCCAGGACCGCGGCGGCGATCGCGGCGCAGAGCGAAGCTGAACGAATTTGCCTGTGCATGACAAATACCCCTTCTGGGCGTTCCACGTGAACGGCCGGCCACCCGCGGCGGATCGGCCCCGCCCCGACCCGGCTGCGGGATGCGGTGGCAGTCACAGGCTGACACGCCATCACCACGCTCGGGCATCGTGGAAAACCGCGAACTTGGCGCGGCCTGCGTACCGAGGCCCTGCCGGCGGGGCGGGGCGGGGCGGGGCCGAACGGAGGGGTGGAGCGAAGGGGTGGAGCGGGGCGGGGTGGCGCCCGGTCACATCCCGGCGGCGGCCAGCCAGGTGGCCGCCGCCGCGGCGGCGAGGAGCCCGGCGTTGAGCCCGATACGGCGGTCCCCGCCGGTCAGGTGCACGGCGATCGCGCCGGTCTGCAGGAGCACGAACCCGGCGGCCGCGGCCACGGCCAGACCCGGCGCGACACCGGCCGCCTGCGGCAGCAACAGAGCGGCGGCGCCCAGGAGTTCGGCCGCCCCCAGCGCCCTGACCGCGGGCAGCGGCACCCGGTCCACCCAGGCCATCATCGGGCGCAGCCGGTCGCGGTCGCGGGTCGCCTTGAGCGCGCCCGCGTAGAGGTAGAAGGCGGCGAGCGGTACGGCGACGAACCAGTAGGCGATGGTCATGACGTCCTTTCACGGTCACCGCCGGTGGGTGACCCGTGGGCTTCAGGCCGCGTCGGTGGCGGGCTCGGTGGCGTAGCGGCTCATCGTGCGCAGGCCGGCCTCGGGGGTCGGCGGCCCGCCGGCGGCGGCCATGTCCCGCAGGTCCCGGAAGTACTGCACGTACAGGTCGGGGGTGAACACGCTGAGCATGACGGCGCTGTGGTCGGTCACGTTGGCGAAGGTGTGCGGGGCACCGGGCGGGACCATGACGAACGTGCCCGCGCTCGCGTCGTGGTGCTGGTCCCCGACGGTGAAGCGCACCGTGCCGGAGATGACGTAGAAGCCCTCGTCGTGGCGGGCGTGGCGGTGCTGCGGCGGTCCGGGGGTGTGCGGGGCGAGGAGGGACTCGGTCATCGCCAGGCGGTGCCCGGTGTGGCTGCCGTCCTCCAGGACGCGCATGCGCGTGGTGCCCAGGACGATCGTCTCGCCGTCGCCGGGGGCGACCACCGAGACGGTGGGGCCGGCCTGCGGTTCACTGGTCTTCGCTGTGTCGGTCATGTTCCGAGTCCACCGCCGGGGCGGTGCCGGTGTCCAAGACCTGTTGCGCCGCGACGATACCCGGGGGGTATCGTCGCAGCGTGGAGCTACGCACCCTGCGCTACTTCGTGGCGGTCGCCGAGGAACTCCACTTCGGCCGGGCCGCCACCCGCCTGCACATGAGCCAGCCGCCGCTGAGCCGGGCGATCAAGCAGTTGGAGAAGGAGAGCGGCGCGCTGCTGTTCGCCCGCTCCCCCGCCGGTGTCACCCTCACCCCGGCCGGGGCCGTGCTGCTGGACGAGGCGCGGGACCTGCTCGAGCGGGCCGAGCGGATGCGCGCGCGCATGGCCGCGGCGGCCGGCGCCGCGACCCTGACCGTCGGCATCCTGGGCGACGGCACCGACCCCGGCATCACCCGGCTGGCGGCCGCCTTCCGCCGCAGCCACCCCGGCGTCGAGATCCGCGTGCGCGACACCGACCTGACCGACCCGACCTGCGGACTGCGCGCCGCACTGGTCGACGTCGCCCTGACCCGCGCGCCGTTCGACGACACCGCCCTGGCGGTGCGCGTGCTGCGCACCGACCCGGTCGGCGCGGTCCTGCGCGCCGACGACCCGCTGGCCCGGCGCGGCCGCCTGGAACTGGCCGACCTGGCCGACCGCCGCTGGTTCCAGTTCCCCCCGGGAACCGACCCCCGGTGGCAGTCGTACTGGAACGGCGGCACCCCGCGCGAGGGCCCCGTGGTGCGCGGCGTCCAGGAATGCCTCCAGGCCGTGCTCTGGAACAGCACCGTCGGTCTGGCCCCGCTCGGACACGACCTGCCCGAGAACCTCACCACCGTCCCGCTGGCCGACATGGCGCCCAGCCCGGTGGTCGCGGCGTGGAACGACGGCGACACCAACCCGCTGGTCCGCTCGTTCGCCGAGATCGCCACGGCCGCGTACCGCCAGGTGTGAGGGGACGGCCCCCGCGGGAGGGTGGCGTCCGTCGAAATCCGCCGCGTGCCGGGCATCGAGGAGTTCCCGCAGGACAACGAGTGGATCGCCAAGGAGCGGGCGTGGCGCGAGCGGGGCCGTCACGAGCGGGGGCAGAACTCCGCCTCCAGCTCGGAGGTGAACACCGCGATCGGCCAACTCCCCTCGACCCAGTCGCCGTTGACGTTGGTGGCGAGCAGGTGCCGGCCGTCACGGGTGCCGAACACGTAGGACCACGAACCGTTGATGGCACCGCCCATGCCCCAGACGGTGGGGCCGCAGTCGAGCCTGATGCCCGCCACGCCCAGCCCGTAGTCCGCCTGGTCGATCCACTGGTGCCCGGTCGGGATCATCGTGAACATCTCCCGCTGCTGGGCGGGCGGCAGGAGCCGTCCGCCCAGCAGGGCGGCGAAGAAGGTGTTCAGGTCGCGGACGTCGGAGATCATGTCGCCGGCGGCCCAGCCCCAGGACGGGCTCAGTTCCGTCACGTCGTAGGCGGTGGGGTTCGGCCCGGTGAGCCCCAGACGCGAGTACTCGCGCCCGTGCGGCCCGTGGACGGCGGTGTCGTCAAAGGAGGGTTCGTAGGTGGCGGTGAGGCCCAGCGGGGTGGTGATCCGCTGCCTTATCTGCGCGGCCAGGGTGCCGCCGGAGGCCCGTTCGACGATCAGGCCGGCGAGGACGTAGTTGGTGTCGGAGTAGGTCCAGCCGGCGCCGGGCGCGAAGTCGGGCCGGTGGGCGACCGCGATCCGGACGAGCTGTTCGGGGGTGTAGCTGTCGAAGCGGTGCCGCAGGAAGGGCAGGCCGCTCGCCTCCTGCCGGACCTTCTCGTCCATCGCGTAGTTGTAGATGCCGCTGGTGTGGTTGAGGAGCCGGCGCACGGTGATCCGCTCGCCGTCGTAGCCGGGGGCGTCGAGGAGGCCGGGCAGCCAGCGCTCCACGCTGTCGTCGAGACTCAACCGCCCCTCGGCGGCGAGCTGGAGGACCACGGTGGCGACGAAGGTCTTGGTGGTGCTGCCGATACGGAACCGGTCCTGCGCGAGACGGGCCCGCCCGGTGGCGAGGTCGGCGACACCCGCACTGCCGAACCACCGACGCCGGCCCTCCCGGACCTCGGCGACGGCGCCGGGCACGCCGCCCGTGGCCACCGCCCCGTCCAGCACCCGCTGGACCCCCGGATGCCCGCCCCCACCGTCCGGCGCGGACACGGCGAACGCCGGTGCGGCGGCGGCGCCGGCCGGCACGGCCCCGGCAAGCAGGGCGGCGACGGCTGCGCGCGTGATGGTTCCCATGGTGTGTTCCCCCTCGACGTGGTGTCACGGTTCGGAAGGAAGCTACGAGCAAATTCACATAATGGTCAATACGAAACCCGGCACTGGTGGATATATCCGCAGCTAGATGCCGCCATATTCTTGCAATGACCCTCCCGGTGAATGCAACAGAACGTCGCGCTCCCATTGCAACAGTGGGCGAGCCGGGCGGATACTGTTCACGCGACGGAAGGAGACGAGGACGGATGCCCGGAGCCAGGCTGACCCCGCAGGACCGCCACCGGATCGCCGCCGGACTGGCCGAGGGGCTGGGCTACGGCGAGATCGCCCGGCAGATCGAACGGCCGACCTCGACCGTCACCCGCGAGATCGCCCGCAACGGCGGGCCCTCCGACTACCGGGCCGAACACGCCCAGCGCGCCACCGCGCAGCGCTCCCGCCGCAGCGGCGCGACCGCCCGACGGGCCGGCGCCACCACGCCCCCGGCCGAGGGCCGCGACCCGCAGGCGGTAAGCGAATTCGCCGACGAACTGGCCGAGTTGCTGGTGCACAGCGGCCTGCCCAGAATGGTCGCCCGGGTCCTCGCGTGCCTGTACGTCACCGACGACGGCAGCCTCACCGCGGGCGAACTGGTGCAACGGCTGCAGGTCAGCCCGGCCGCCGTCTCCAAGGCCGTCGGCTACCTGGAAAGCCAGGCGCTGATCCGCCGCGAACGCGGCGAACAGCAGCGCCGGGAGCGGTACGTCATCGACGACGACGTCTGGTACCGGGCCCTGCTGGCCAGCGCCGAACGGAACACGATGCTCGCCGGCGTCGCCCGCCAGGGAGCCGAAACACTGGGCCCCGGCACACCGGCCGGCGCCCGGATGGACGACGCCGCGGCCTTCCTGGACCGGATCGGCCAGGACATCGTGCGCTCCGTCCGGCAGTGGCGGGAGGAGAGCCGGCCCGGATCGCGGATCGGCTGATCCCGGGCACCCCCTGCGGGGCGGTCGGGTGAGATGCGCAATGGTCCGGGCGGGTGCGCTCCGCACCCGATCGGGTGCCGTATCCGCGGACACGCGGCGGGTCTTCGACAAGGTGGTCGCGGTGGGCCGGCAGTCGGCCCTCGGGACGTGCCGACGGCCGGGGCCGCCGGGGACGGGACGGACGGACGGACGGCGATGGCGGGCTCGCGCAAACGACCGGAGGACGTCGCGCTGCCGAGGCTCGGCACCCGTCAGCTGATGACGATCTCGACCGCGACCTCACTGGTGACGGCCGGCGTGTCCCCCATGGAAGTGCCCCTTCGTCTGGTTCGTCCGAGACGGTCGCACCGCCCCGGCCCGCTGCGGAGGCATGCTTCCACGAGCGCTGCCGGGCGACGCCCCGGGGCCCCGGGGAAGCGGTCGTGCGGGGCGGGTGTGCCGGGCGGGGGGTGACGGGATCGGCGGGGGGCGGCCCCGCGGGGGCGACCGGAGGGCGGCGACAGGCTGAACCGGGCCCGTCCGGTGCCCCGTTCCTCCGTGAAAGGCAGCTCTGTCGTGCTGCCGTCACTGCCGATTTCCGTGGAGGACCGCAGTGCACCACCGTTCCCGTTCACTGCCCAGGGTGCTCGGCGCGGGCGCCGTCTTGAGCCTGGCGCTGGCACTCACCGTGACCGCCTCCCCCGCCCTGGCCGCGCCGCCGGGCCCGACCGCCGAGTCCGATCCGGTGCCCTCCCTGGTGGCCGGGGAGGGCACCGCCGCCCCGCAGTTGGTGACCGGCCTGTCCGAGGCGGCGCCCGGCGCCCCGGTCGAGGCGGCCCGGGCGTATCTCGCGGCCCACCTGGACCGGTACCGAGTCGATCCGGGCCGGCTGACCGAGCTCGCGGTCGAGCGCACGGCCGCCGACCGGCACACCGTCAGGTTCCAGCAGTACCACGGCGGGGTACCGGTGCTCGGCGGGCAGTACCTGGTGCGCCTGGTCGGCGAGGGAGCCGGCCAACGGGTGGAATCGGTCGGCGGCAAGTACTTCACCGCGCTGACGGCGCCGACCGCCGCCACCGTGCCGGACGCGGTACTGCGCAAGCTGGCGCTCGGCTCGCTCCCCGACCCGCGCGCCCGGGCCGGGGCCACCGCCGAGGACCGCGGCCTGGTCGTCCTGCCCGGCGGCACCGGCCGACTCGCCCGGCACTTCACCGTGCACGCCGCCGACCCGGGCAACGGCGAGCCGCTGGTCCGCGAGGTCTACGTGGACGCCACGCTCGGCGTGGTCGCCTTCGCCCACGACTCCTCGGCCCCGTACGAGGTCGGCGGCGCCGACGGCACCGGGGCCGGCGCCGCCCGTGGCGCGGCCGCCGCCGAGCCCGCCACCGGGACCGCCCCCGACCTGCGCGGCCGTACCGTGCCGGTGAACATATCCCGCCAGCCGGACGGAAGTTACCAACTCGTCGACCTCACCCGGCCCGCCACCATCACCACCTACGACGCGACCGGACGGGATTACTACGAGGTCGGCGGCCACCTGCCCGACGGCATTCTCCCGGTCGGCTCCCCGGGGCCGGACTTCCCGGCCTCCACCGGCACCAGCGGCGCCACCGACGCCCACCTCAACGCCGCCGCCGTGTACGGCTTCTACCACGACCGGCTCGGCCGCGACGGCCTGGACGGCAAGGGCGGCCCGATCGTCTCCGTGGTGAACGTGAGCAACCACGGCAAGCCCTTCCCGAACGCCGCCTGGGACGGGCAGAAGATGATCTACGGCAACGGCAACGCCAGGTTCCTGCCGTTCTCCGCCGCCCTCGACGTGGCCGGGCACGAGATGACCCACGGCGTCATCTCGCACACCGCCAACCTGGTCGGCGACGGCCAGTCCGGCGCGATGAACGAAGGGCTCGCCGACTACTTCGGCAACGCCATCGACGTCACCGCGCACGGCATGTCCATGGACGACCCGGCGGCCCCGCTGATGGGCGAGAACCTGTGCCGCACCGGCACCCCCCAGGAGTGCGCCAACCGCCGCCTGGACGACCACCGCACCACCGTGGACGACTACCTCGGCGCCGGGCTCGACCTGGACAACGGCGGCGCGCACCTCAACTCCACCATCTTCAGCGGCGCCCTGTGGGACATCCGGCGCACCCTCGACCCGCTCACCGCCGACCGCCTCGTCTACCGGGCGATGGCCGAGTACCTCACCCCGCTCGACGACTTCGTGGCCGGGCGCGACGCGGTGCTCGCCGCCGGGAAGTCGCTCAAGCTCGGCAAGGCCGAACTGCGCAAGGTGGCCGCCGCGTTCGACGCGCACGGGATCAAGGCCGGCTGGCAGAACCGGATCGCAACGGACACCCGCCCGCTGCTGCCCGGCGCCACCGCCCCGGTCGGCCCGGCCGCGGGCGGCGGCCACTGGGTGATGGGCAACACCGACCCGAACGGCAAGGGCGCGACGGCCCTGTACACCGGCTCCACCACCTCCCCCGGCGCCCCGACCCGGCTCAGCCCGGACGACGGGCGGATCCACGGCTGGGCCGCCACCGACGGCACCTCCGCCGTCTGGCTGGCGATCGGGCCCGACGCCACCGGCACCTGGGGGACGGAGGTGCTGGCCCGCCAGCTGTCCGGCGGCCCGGTGCGCAGCGTGTTCCACTCCCCCGTGCAGTCACCCGACACCGTCCGGATGTCCGGCGGGGACATCGCCCTCACGGTGAGCGACAACGACACCGGCCGCACCCGGGTGCAGCTCTCCCACAACGGCGGCCCGTTCGTGGAACTCCCGCTGCCCGAGGGCCACAACCTCACCGCGCCCCTCACCTTCAAGGACGGCCTGCTCGGCTGGATCGAGACCTGGACGGCCGACGGGGCCACCGTCCAGGCGCCGACGGTCTACTCGACCGCCACCGGCAAGGTCACCGCCCAGTACCCGGTGGCCACCCCGAACGGCACCGACCCCCCGTACCTCAACTTCCCTCAGCTCGCGGGCGACCGGCTGCTCTGGCTGGCCGCCCCGGCCGACGACACCCGCCCCACCGCCCTGCGCTCCGGCGCCCTGGACGGCTCCGGCGTGCGCGACCTGCTGCCCGCCGACTCGCCCTACACCCCGGCGGACATGGAGCTCACCGCCACCGACCAGGCCGTCACCTTCATGCACCGCAGCGCCCAGCCGAGCGGCGGCTGGTCGAACGCCGCGCTGCCCAAGCTGTACCAGCTGCCGCTCGCCGGCGGCACCCCCGTGCGGGTCTCCTGCAATCGGGGCAGCCAGTTCCACGCCGCCGCCGACCAGGGCACCCGGGTGGTCTGGCTGGACGCCACCGCCGGGCGCAACGACCTCGTGGTCCGCGACCGCCCGGCCGGAACCTGCTGATCCGAGCACGCACGGCTGTGTCGTTCGCCCCGGTGCCGGCGGGCACCGGGGCGGACGGCGAGGCGGGCACCGGGGCGGGCGACGGATCCGGGGTGGACGGCGGATCCGGGGTGGACGGCGGGCGCCTGCCAGCGCGCTGTGCGCGGTTTGCCAGCGGCGGGCCACAGGCTGGGGCCGTCCAGATCACCCGGCAACCCGAGGGAACCGCATCCATGTCGCCAGCTACTTCTCCTACGTCTTCTCCTCCTTCTTCTCCTACTTCTTCGGCAGCCCCTTCGCCGTCCCGCGCGCGGTGGTCGCGCCGCCTGCGGCTGGCGCCGCTCGTGCTGACGGCCTCGGCCCTGGCCGTGGGGCTGGCCGCCGGACCGGCGCTCCCGGCCCCCCTGCCCGCCGCCGCGGGATCCGTGCCCGCCTCGACCCGGAGCGGGGCCGAGGCGCAGCGGGTCCAACTGGAGAAGCTGGCACGGCAGTTGGTGGCCGCCGGGGCGCCGGGGGTGGTGGTGCGGGTGGACGACGGCCGGGGCCGGCCCGTCGAGATCGCCGAGCAGGCCCCCTGGGCCGCGGCGGACCAGCGGCTCGCGGTGGGGGACGAGTTCCGGATGGGCTCCAACACCAAGACCATGATGGCCGTGATCGCCCTGCAGCTGGCCGCCGAGGGGCGGCTCGCGCTGACCGACCCGGTGGAGGCGTGGCTGCCGGGCCAGGTGCCCGGCGGCCGGGCGATCACGCTGCGGATGCTGCTGAACCACACCAGCGGCCTGCCCGACTACACCGAGGACCCCGCCGTCCTGCCGTCGATCCTCGGCAAGGACCCGCACCGGTGGACTTCCGCCGAACTGCTCGCCGTGGGCGTCAAGCGCCCGGCGCTGTTCCCGCCGGGCACCCGGTGGTCCTACAGCAACACCGACTACGCGGCGGTCGGCGCCGTCCTGGAGCGGGTCACCGGGGCGAGCCTCGCCGACCTGGTCCGGGACCGGATCGCCCGTCCGCTGGACCTGAGGCACACCTATCTCGCCACGGACGGCAGCTGGCGCGGGCGCTACGTCCGCGGCTACGAGCCGGACTCCGCCCACATGCCGGCGGGGGTGCCCGCCGCGTTCCAGGACGTGGCCGGGGTGCACCGCGACGGCCGGGTGGACGTCTCCGGCAACGACCCGGGCTGGGGCGGGGCGGCCGGGGCCGTGGTGTCCACCGCGCAGGACTGGTCGCGCTTCTACAACGCGCTGATGTCCGGCAGGCTGCTGCCCGCGGCCCAGCTGGCGCAGCTGCGCACCACCGTGCCGATGGACCCGCAGAACCCGGTGGACGGGCCCGGCTCCGGCCTGGGCATCGGGACGGTCCGCACCCCCTGCGGCACCGTCTGGGCCCACGACGGGGGGATCACCGGCTACTCCAGCACCAACCTCACCGACGACACCGGCGGCCGTACCGCCACCGTCCTGATCTCGACGGAGTTCCTGTTCGAGTTCGGGGCCGACGCGAAGCTCGCCGCGGCCGGCCAGGCGCTGCAGAGTGCGGTGACCTGCGCCATGTTCGGCAAGCCGGCCCCTGCCGCTGATCCGGCTTCAGCTCCGGCTCTGGCCACGGCTCGCTGACGGGGGCGGCCCGGCCGCGGGTGCGGGTGCGGTGATGAGAGTGGACAGCAGGTCCCTGGCCTCGGTCCGCGCCATCGCCGCACCCGCGGCGTGGGCGGACGCGAACCCGGCGGCTCCCAGGTCGGCCGTGGCCCGCCCGGCGATCCTGCGCACGTCGGTGTCACCGAGGTCGTCCGAGCCCCGCAGCAGGTCGGCGGCGCCGAGCAGGAGCGCCGCCTCCTTCGGCCGGCCGCGGCACAGCTCGATGTCGGCGGCCGCCACGGCGATCCGGGCCGCGACCGCCGAGTTCCAGGTCAGCACCAGGTGCACCGCCGGGTGGTCGAGGCGGCGCACCGCCGCGTCGGGCAGGCCGTCCGCCGCGTCCAGCTGCGCGAGCACGCCCAGCAGCAGGGCGGTGAGGTGCGAGGGCACCGGTTGGCCGCCGGGGGCCCCGCCGGGGGCCTGGGCCAGGGCGGCCAGGGCGTGCGCGCGGGCCGGCTCCCGTCGCCCGGCCCGCCACTCCAGCTGGGCCAGGCCCAGGCACACCAGGGCCCGGGGCTCGGCCCATCCGGCCTGCGCCACCTCGTCGAGCAGGCCCGCCAGCTGCCGCCGCGCGCCGTCCGCGTCTCCGGCCTGGGCGCGCATCAGGGCGGCCTGGACATCGCTGTCGACGGTGTCCTCCTGCATTCCGAGTTCCTGGAAGTACCGGGTGGCCCGCTCGTTCATCGCCAGCGCGTCGGCCAGGTCGCCGGAGCGCCGCCGCAGCGAACCGAGGGTGCTCAGCGCGGTCGCCATGCCCCACCGCTCGCCGAGCGCCTCGAAACCGGCCAGCGCGCGGGCGAGGAAGCCCGTCGCCTCGGTGACGTCCCCGGTGTGCAGGGTCAGCAGGCCCCGCACGAGCAGGCTGAACGGGCCGCTGGAGGGGTCCTTGCGCTCGCCGTCCGAGGGGTCAGGGGGGTCGGGCGTGTGCGGGGGCGGCTGCGGGCCGGCGATGGCCGCGGCCAGCCGGGCCAGCTCCAGCAGGGGGTGGGCACCGGGGTCGACGCCCGCCATCGCCGCCTCGATCCGGCCGAAGGCGGCCGCCCTGTCCTCCGGCCGGCCGATGGACTCGGTGCCGACCTCGTACGTCGCGACCACCAGCGCGCGGTCCGCCGGGTCGGCCGGCCCGGGGACCTCCAGCACCCGTTCGAGCAGGTCCAGCGACTCCGGCGGATAGCCCCGCATGGACCAGAACCAGCACAGCGCGGCGCCGAACCGGACCGCCGTCGCGGCGTCCCCGGACTCCACCGCCCAGCGGATCGCGGCCAGCAGGTCGTCCCGCTCGGCCGACAGCCGGGCCAGCCAGCGCAGCTGGTCGCGGGTGCGCAGCCGCGGCTCCGCGGTCTCGGCCAGGGCGAGGAAGAACCCGCAGTGGCGTTCGCGGGCGGCGCCGTCCTCCCCGTGGCGGGTGAGCTGTTCCAGGCCGTACTCCCGGATGGTCTCCAGCATCCGGTAGCGGGGCTCTCCCGTGGCGGCGGCTCCGAGGGGGTGCAGCAGCGACTTGTCGACCAGCGCCGCCAGCAGTTCCCGGACGTCGCGGGCCGGGGCGTCGTGGGCCTCACGGTCGCCGGGGTCGCCGGGGTCGCGGAAGTCGCCGAGCCCGGCGACCGCCTGCGCCGCGTCCTCGGTGAAGCTGCCGGGCGCCACCGACAGCCGTTCCAGTAGCGCCCGTTCGTCGGCGGCCAGCAGCTTCCAGCTCCAGGCCACCACGGCGCGCAGCGTCTGGTGGCGGGGCAGGGCGGTGCGGCTGCCCCGGGTGAGCAGCCGGAACCGGTCGTCCAGCCGGGCGGCGACCACCTCGGCGGGCAGGGTGCGCAGCTGGGCGGCGGCCAGTTCGATCGCCAGGGGCAGGCCGTCCAGGCGGTGGCAGATCTCGACCGCCGCCGCCAGCGAGCCGTCCGCCTCGGCGAAGCCGGGGCGCACGGCGGCGGCCCGGTCGTGGAACAGGCGGACCGCCGCGCAGGCGCGGGCGTGTTCGGGTGTCGAGCCGGGTTCGGGCAGTTCCAGGGGGAGCACCGGGTGCAGGTTCTCGCCGTCGATGCGCAGCGGCTCCCGGCTGGTGGCCAGTACCCGCAGCCCGGGGCACCGGCCGAGCAGGGTTTCGGCCAGCGCGGCCGCCGCCTCGATCACGTGTTCGCAGTTGTCCAGCACCAGGACCGGGTCGTCGTGCGTGAGCACCTCGGTCAGGCGGTCCAGGATCTCCTCGGTGGTGCCGGTGGTGCCGGTGGTGCCGGTGGTGCCGGGGCGGCGGGTCGGGGCCGCGGCGCTCTTGGGCAGGTCGGCCTCGCGGGTGCGCAGGGCGTCGAGCACCGCGCGGGGCACGTCCGCCGGGCCGGCCGGGGCCAGGGCGACGAACCACACCCCGCCGGACGGTGTGAGCCGGCGGCCGGCGGTGGTGGCCAGTCGGGTCTTGCCGGACCCTCCGGGGCCGACCAGGGTGACCAGGCGGGCCCGGCCGAGCAGCTCGGCCACCCGGCGGATGTCGTCCTCGCGGCCCACGAAGCTGGTCAGCGGCGCGTCCAGGTTGCCGGGCGGCCGCGCTCGGCGGGGTTCCGGCCGTTGGGGTTCCGGCCGTTGGGGTGGCGCCTGTTGGGGTGGCAGCTGGTCGGGTGGCGGCTGGTCGGCGGGAGTGCGGTGGTCGGGGGGCGGCCGGTGGTCGGGGGGTGCCGGGAGCTCGCCGCGCAGGACCGCGAGATGGGCCGCCTGCAGCTGCGGTCCGGGGTCGCTGCCGAAGGTGTCGGCCAGCCGGGCGCGCAGCCGCTGGTAGGCGGCCAGCGCCTCGGCGCCCCGGCCGCCGGCGGCCAGTGCCCGGATCAGCTGGGCGTGCAGCCGTTCGTGCAGCGGGTGCCGCGCGGTCAGCGATTCGAGTTCGGCGATCAGCTCCGGTCCGGCGCCCAGCGCGAGGTCGGCCTCGATCCGGCCCTCCAGGGCGACCAGCCGCGCCCGCTCCAGCCGCCGGGCCTCGGCGTCGGCGAACGGCGCCTCGCGCACGTCCGCCAGCGCGGGGCCGCGCCACAGGGCCAGGGCCTCGCGCAGGGTGGCGGCGGCCTCGGCCGGCCGGCCCTGCTCGTGCAAGTGCCTTCCGGAGCGGGCCAGTTGCTCGAACCGGGCGGTGTCCACCGCGCCGGCCTCGACGGCCAGCCGGTACCCGGCCGGTCCGAAGGTGAGCAGCGCGGGGTCGCCCAGGACGCCCCGCAGGCGGGACACCAGTGACTGCAGGGCGTTCGCCTGGTCGGCCGGTGGCGCCTCGGCCCACAGCGCGTCCACCAGGGCCTGTGGCCGGACGGCGCGGCCGGCGTCCAGCGCGAGGCAGGCCAGCAGCGCCCGCAGCCGCGCGCCGCCGATCGGCAGCGGGCCCGCTCCGGCGTCCAGTACCAGGGGTCCGAGCAGGCCGACGCGCACCGGGTCACTATCGCAGCACCACCGGTTTGATCGTCAAGTCGCCGGCCGGCCCGTCACCGGGGCGGCGATGGGGGGCCCGGGTGAACCGGTAGCCCCGGACAGCCATCCCCGGTCGCGCTCCGCATACGAATGTGTGTGGATGGTGACAGGCCGCCATTTCGTGGCGGGCCGATCGACCATCACCACCCTTATCTGGAAGGGCTCTTCCCCCATGCGTACTGCGCGCCGCGTCCTGACCGTCTCCGCCCTCTGCCTCCCGCTCGTGCTCGGCGGGGCGACCATCGCCTCCGCCGACACGCCCAACAACATCCCCTCCCTGAACTACGACCACGGGGCGTTCTCCGTCGGCCCGAACGGCAGTGCCCTGCACATCACCGACGTCCAGTTCGGTCCTGACGGTGCCTCGTTCCTCGACGCCGCCGTCGCGGTGGGCCCCAACGGCGTCGCCGGCTACGCCACCGAGACCGGCATCGGCCTCGGGGGCTGATCCCCGCCACTGCCCCATGCCGGGTGCCCCGGGACGGCTCGTCCCGGGGCACCCGCACGCCCGGAGCCGGACCGCGCCGGGCGCGCCGTCGGGCCCGCGCGGCGCTCACCCGGCCCCGCGCGGGCTGACGAGCATGCGGATGTCGTCGGCCGCCCAGAGGACGAACCGTTCGACCGGGACCACCCGGTGGCCGGGCACGGGCCGAAAGCGCAGGCGCTTGAGGAGGACGGCCAGCAGCAGTTCGCACTCGACCATGGCCAGGGCCGCGCCCTCGCAGCTGCGCGGGCCGAACCCGAAGGGGACCCAGGCCAGCCGCGCGCGTCCGGCCGCCTGCTCCGGGGTGAAGCGCTCGGGGCAGAACCGTTCGGGCTCGGGCCAGTGGTCGGGGTTCAGGTGGACGGCCCAGAACGGGTAGAAGACCACCGCCCCGGCCGGGACCTCGTACGCGCCGAGGGTGAGCGCTTCGGTGGTCTGGCGCGCGCCGTACGGGCCGGGCGGGTAGAGGCGCATCGACTCCTGGAGGACCGTCCGCAGGTACGGCAGGCGCCGCAGGTCGGCGTACCCGGGGGCCGCGCGGTCGCCGAGCACGCGGTCCAGTTCCCCGGTGGCGCGTTCGGCCGCCTCGGGGTGGCGGCCCAGCAGGTGCAGGGTCCAGGAGACGGCCACGCCGGTGGTGTGGTGGGCGGCGAGCATCGCCGCGAGGACGGTGTCGCGGATCCGGGCGGGGCGCTCGCCGGCCTCGACCAGTGCGCCGACCAGGTCGCTGCGGTCGGCGCGGCCGCCGGCGCGGTGGGCCGCGATCACCCGGTCGACCGTCGCGCGCAGGAGGGCGAGCGCCCGCGCGGTCCGCTCGGCGCGCTCCCGCGGGTCGACGGCGGGGGGCACCTGGTAGAGCCGTTCCAGGTAGTCGGCGAGCACTTCCTCGAAGGCGGCGGCGACGACGTCCGGGCCCTCCACCTCGCCGCCCAGGGCGTACGCGCAGATCATCCGCAGGGACAGGGCGGTCAGGTCCTGCTGCAGCGCGACGGCGCCGCCCCGCGCCGCCCAGCGGTCCGCGAGGCCGGTGGCGAGCGCGGTGAAGCGGTCGAAGGCCTGTTCGTGCGAGGGGCGGCCGGCCAGGACCGAGAGCAGGGTGCGGCGCCACGGGGCGTGTTCGTCCGCCGGGAGCACTTGCAGGTTGCCGGCCTCGAACAGCGGGTCCAGGAAGGAGAACAGGCGCTCGGGGCGGCGGTCCAGGTGCGCGGTGGCCTCCAGCAGTACCGGGTCGGCGACCGACACGGCCGTCTCGGCGCCGGGCAGCTGGAACCGCGCCACGGGACCGTACTCGGCGTGCAGCCACAGCTGGTAGGCGTGCAGCCCGCCGGCCTGCGCGATGGCGCCGACCCCGCCGTCCGGCCGGGGGTCGGGACCGGGGATCTTCATCGGACCTCCTGGTGTCGTGTGGCCGGATCCGCCGCCCGGACGGTGGACGCGGGCGGCGCCCCGACGGACTGGCACTTCGCCCACGTCGCGGCACGCGCCACCGGCGGCACGGGGATGATCATCATGGAGGCCACCGCCGTCAGCCCCGAAGGCCGCATCACCCCCTACGACCTCGGGATCTGGAACGACACCCAGGTCGCGGCCTTCCGGCGGATCACCTCCTTCCTGACGGCACAGGACACCGTGCCGGCCCTCCAACTCGCCCACGCCGGCCGCAAGGCGTCCACCGAGCGCACCTGGATCGACCGCGGCCGCGCCCTCGCCCCGGACGAAGCCCACGGATGGACGCCGCTCGCCCCCAGCGCCCTCCCCTTCGCCCCCACCCGGACCAGGCCCGACGAACTCACCGAGGAGCAGATCCGCGGGATCGTCCGGCAGTTCGCCGACGCCGCCCGGCGCGCGCTCGACGCCGGCTTCCGGGCCGTCGAGATCCACGGCGCCCACGGCTACCTGATCCACCAGTTCCTCTCCCCCCACAGCAACCACCGCACCGACGCCTACGGCGGCTCCTTCGAGGGCCGCATCCGCTTCGCCCTGGAGGTCGTCGACGCCGTCCGCTCGGCGTGGCCCGAGGACCTGCCCGTCCTCTTCCGCGTCTCCGCGACCGACTGGCTCACCGAGAACCCGCAGGACGGCCGCACCGGGTGGACCTCGCAGGACACCGTCCGCCTCGCCAAGGAACTCCTGGCCCACGGCGTGGACCTGATGGACGTCTCCACCGGAGGCCTCGTCCCCGACGCCACGATCGACGCCGGACCCGGCTACCAGGTGCCCTTCGCCGAGGCGGTGCGCAGCGGGGCCGGCATGCCCGTGGCGGCCGTGGGCCTGATCACCGACCCCGTCCAGGCCCAGGACATCCTCGCCGCCGGCAGGGCCGACGCCGTCCTGCTCGGCCGCGAACTGCTGCGCGACCCGTACTGGGCGCGCCGCGCCGCCGCCGAACTGGGCGCCCGGGTCTCCACCCCCGTGCAGTACCACCTCGCGTAGCCGCGCCCCGGTACGGGCGGTCGGGGGCCCCGCGGTTCCGGCGGCCCGGTGCGCCGGGAAGGCCCACCCCGCCGTCCGTCGGTCCCGCACACCTGTGATCAACTCTTCGGGTACCGCGGCGGGGACTGCGGCACGGGACGAACCATCAACGGGGGACGGTCACATGGTCGAACTGTCGAGCGGTCCGATGACCTGGGTGGCGGCCGGGGACAGCATCACCCGGGCCGCCCTCCACACCCACGGCGCGCGCGGCTGGGTGGAGCACGTGCAGGAACGCCTCTGCTGGCAGCTCGGCCGGCTGACGGACGTCGTGGTCAACACCGGCGTGTCCGGCTGGCGGGCCACCGACGTCCTCGGGGCGTACGACTTCGTCATCGGGCGGTTCGCACCGGACGTGCTGTCGCTCTCGCTGGGGACCAACGACGCCCCCGCCGGGCTGGAGGGGCTCGGGGAGTTCCGCGACGCCATGCGCGAGATCGTCGCCCGGTCCGCCGGCGCGCAGATCGTGCTGCACACGCCGCTCGTGGCCAGCCAGGCCGGGCGCGCCGCCCGCCCCGAGCTGCCCGCGTACTGCCAGGCCGTGCGCGAACTCGCGGTGGAGACGGGCGCGTTGCTCGTCGACCACGAGGCGTACTGGCTCGCCGAGTTCCCCGGCGGCGAGGCGATCCCGTGGCTGGACGACCCCACGCACCCCAACGGCGCCGGCCACCTGCACCTGGCCGACCACACGCTGCGCACCCTGGGGCTGGGCGAACTCACCGCCCTGTGAGCGGGCCGCGCCGGGCGGGCCGGCGGGGCGGTTGCCGCTGGTCCTGGGCTGATCGGCGGCTGGGCGGTGTCGGAAATTTTTGTCGGGTCCCTGTCTAGTTCGCTTGCGTCCTGGTGTGGTGGGATGTGCCCGTCACGGGATTCGAGGGCGCTGACGGGGGTGCGCGGTGAGGGGTGGACGGCTGTGCGGGCTGGACGGGGACGCGGCGCGGCTTGCCGCGGCGGGCCTGGTCCGGCTGGGTGCGCAGGAGTGGGTGGGCGACGCGGCCGGGGCGCCGGCGTGGCTGGGGCGGCTGCGGGCGGCGTCGTTCGCGGACGCCTGGCTGGCGTTCGGCGAGACGGCGGTGCCGGGGCTGCGGGTGCCGGCCGGGGAGGTCCTGCGGGCGCTCGCGTACCGGGCGGCGGAGCTGGTGCTCCAGGCCCGCGAGGGGGATGTGCCGGCGGTGCTGGAGTGGCTGGGCCGGCGGTCGGCGGAGGCCCGTGAGCAGGCGGGCCGGGCGGAGGTGACGCACCCGGCCGAACCGGCCGCGCTCGCCCTGGTGTGGCACGGCGTCCAGGCGGTCACCGCCGACGACGGGGGCGAGGGCGGGGGCGCTTCGGCGCACGGTCGGGAGGCCGAGGGCCGGGAGGCACACGGCCGGCGCATCGACGAGCGGGGCGAGGCGTACGTCCGGGAGCGGTACCACCGCCGGGACACCCTGGCGCTGATGCTGGCCTGCGCCCGGATCGCGGCCGCCGCGCTGGTGGAGTCGTGCGGCGGCGATCCGGGCCGGGTGGACGGGTGGCTGGAGGAGGACGCGGCCCGGTACATGGCGCTCGGCGGCCCGGCGCCGCTGTGGGTGCCGGGCCGGCCCGGGCAGCCGGCGGGGTGAGGCCGCGTCCCGGCGGGACGGCGGCCGGGCTCAGCGGGCCGGGAGGCCGAGGGTGGCGCGCAGGCCGCCGCCGGGGGCGGGGGTGAGGCCGAGGTCGCCGTGGTGGGCGTCGGTGATGGCCGCGACGATGGCCAGGCCGAGGCCGTGACCGCGGCGGGCGGGGTCGGACTGGGCGGTGCGGCCGCGGCCCCGCAGGAAGGGCTCGGTGAGGGTGGGGACGGTCTCGGGGGCCAGGCGGGGGCCGGTGTTGGTGACGGTGAGCCGGACCCGGCCGGGGCGGTCCGGATCGGCCCCGGTGGTGACGGTGACAAATCCCCCGGTCGGCAGGTTGTGGCGCAGCGCGTTCTGCAGCAGGTTGACGGCGGCCTGACGCAGCAGGACCGGGTTGCCGGTGGCGGGGGCGGGCCGGCAGTCGGTGGTGACGGTGACGCCCAGGGCGGCGGCCTCCTCCTGGACGGCGGCGAGGGCGTCGCCGGTGGTGCGGGCCAGGTCGAGGGGTTCGAGTTCGGGGGCGGTGTGGCCGAGGTCGGCGAGTTGGAGGAGGGCTTCGCTGATCTCGATGCCGCGCTGGTTGGTGTCCTGGAGGCGGGCGACGAGGGTGGTCCAGTCCTGGTGGGCCGGGTCGGCGGCGGCGACCTGGAGCATGGTGCGGGTGATGGCCAGGGGGGTGCGCAGTTCGTGGGAGGCGTTGGCGGCGAAGCGCTGCTGGGCGTCGAAGGAGCGCTGGAGGCGTTCGAGCATCTCGTCGAAGGCGTCGGAGAGGTCGGTGAACTCGTCGCGGGGGCCGGCGAGGGCGATGCGGTGTTCGAGTGCTCCGCTCGCGGCGCGGTGGGCGGCCCTGGTGATGTCCTGGAGGGGCCGCAGGACGCGGCCGGCGATGAACCAGCCGCCGATCGTGCCGACGGCGGTGAGCAGGGCCAGGGCGTAGCCGGAGATGGTGAGCAGGGAGCGGAGGATCTCCTGGCGGGAGGGGGCGGAGAGGCGGTCGCGGGGGTTGGAGGAGGTGAGCGGGTAGTTGGGGATGTAGCGCATGCCGACGTAGACGACGGCCAGGCAGAGGGTGCCGGTGATGACGGCGAAGAGGGTGTAGCTGAGGGTGAGCCGCAGGCGGGCGGTCAGGCGGCGCGGTCGCGGCGCGGGGCGGGTGCGGGGCGGGGCGCTCACGTGGGGGTGCCGTCGGTGAGGCGGTAGCCGACGCCGGGCACGGTCTGGATCACCCAGGGTTCGCCGAGTCGTTTGCGCAGGCCGGAGATGGTGATGCGGACGGCGTTGGTGAACGGGTCGGCGTTCTCGTCCCAGGCGCGTTCGAGGAGGTTCTCGGCGCTGATGACGCCGCCGCGTGCGGTCATCAGGACCTCCAGGACGGCGAACTGCTTGCGGGAGAGGGCGACGTAGCGGCCGTCGCGGTAGACCTCGCGGCGGAAGGGGTCCAGGCGCAGTCCGGCGTATTCGAGGACGGGGGGCGCGGCCTGGGCGGGGCGGCGGGCCAGGGAGCGCAGCCGGACGACGAGTTCGGCGAGGTCGAAGGGTTTGGTCAGGTAGTCGTCGGCGCCGAGTTCGAAGCCGGCGACCTTCTCGTTGAGGCGGGCGGCGGCGGTGAGCATGAGGACGCGGCAGCCCAGGCGGTGCTCGACGATGGTGCGGCAGACGTCGTCGCCGTGGGTGCCGGGGATGTCGCGGTCCAGGACGACGACGTCGTAGGTGTGGACGGCGAGGCGTTCGAGGGCGGCGTCGCCGTCCGTGACGATGTCGCAGGCGATCGCCTCCAGGCGCAGGCCCGCCTGGACCGCCTCGGCGAGGTAGATCTCGTCCTCCACCACCAGGACCCGCACGCGCTGTTCTCCCGTCCCGCTCTTGTGCCGTTGCCGTTGCCGTCGGTGTCCATTGGACACGAACGGGCCTATCGAAAACGTATCGGTTAGTGCAGACGTCCTGGTAACACCGCATTTCCTCCCATGGTGTGGCCGCCGGGTTTCCCCGTCGCGGCGAGATGACGAGCGCCGGGAGGCAGCGATGGACGGGACGACGCGCCGGGAGGCGACGCGGTGGCGGACGGTGGGGGGCGGCCGGCGGGCGGTGGCCGTGGGCACCGGGGCGGTGGTGGTGCTGGCGCTGGCCGGCGCCTGCGCGGCCGCCGACCCGCCGGCGACCGAGGCGGCGCTGCGGACCCTGGCGGCCACCGTCGCGCCGTTCTCCTCCTCCCTCGCCCCGGGCTCCGGCTCCTCGGCGGGGGCGGACGGCGACATACCCGACGGCACGACGCTGACCCCGTTCGACACCGGGGCGCCGGCGGTGGGCAACCTGGACGGGCCGCTGCTGGAAGCCGTCCAGCAGGCCGCCCGGGACGCGCGCGCCCAGGGCATCGAGATGACCGTCACCTCGGGCTGGCGCAGCAAGGAGTACCAGCAGCGGCTGCTCGACAAGGGGGTGGTCAGGTACGGGAGTCTGGAGCGGGCCAGGCAGTTCGTGAACACGCCGGAGAAGTCGGCGCACGTCTCGGGCAAGGCGATCGACATCGGTCCGACCAATGCCGACTACTGGCTGATCCAGCACGGCGCGCGGTACGGGCTCTGCCAGGTGTACGCCAACGAGATCTGGCACTTCGAGCTGCTGACCGGCCCTGGCGGGACCTGCCCGGCCCTGTTGCCCGACGCGGCCGGGTAGGGGGCGTTCATGATCCGATCGCAGGAGGGGCTCGCGCCGGGGGCGGGGGCGATCTCAAGGCCGGGGGCGGGGGCCTCAAGGCCGGGGGCGGGGGCGGTCTCAAGGCCGGGGGCGGGACAGGGGACGGCGGGGGGCGCCTCGGCGGGTGTCTCCCGCCCGGGCGGGCGTCGATGCCGTCGGCGGCGGCAGCGGCGCCCGCCGGTCGGGCGCTGGCGGCGCGGCCACGTGGCCGCCGCCGTGGCGCTGCTGACCGCCCTCGCCCTGGCCGGTCACCGGCACGTGCCGAGCCTGGGCGTCCAGCTGGGGAGCCTGTGGGAGAGCGCCCTGCCCTGGGCCGGCGTCGTGGTGCCCGCCGTACTGCTCGCCGCCGCGCTGCGGCGCGCGCCGGTGCCGGCGTGCGCCGCGGTGGTGCTGGCCGCGGTGTGGGCCGTCGTGCTCGGGCCGGTGCTCGCCGGCGGCGGCCCGCCGCCGGGGGGCGGTGCGGGCCCGGCCGACGGTGCGGGCCTGACCGTGGTCACCCACAACGTGAGCGCGCAGAACCCGGATCCCGCCGGCACGGCCCGGGCGCTGCTCGCCGCCCGCCCCGACCTGGTCGCCCTGGAGGAGGTCACCGACGCCGCGCTGCCCGTCTACGAACACGTGCTGGACGCCGAACTGCCGCACCGCACGCGGATCGGCACCGTCGCGCTGTGGAGCCGCTACCCGGTGACCGACGCACGGCGGCTGACCATCGACCCGGGCTGGAGCCGCTCACTGCGGGCCGAAGTCCAGGCCCCCGGTGGGCCGCTGGCCGTGTTCGTGGTCCATCTCGCCTCCGTCCGGCTCAACGTCACCGGCTTCGCCACCACTCACCGCGACCGCAACCTCGCCGCGCTCGGCGCCGCGCTGGACGAGGAGCCCCTGCGCCGGGTACTGCTGCTGGGCGACCTCAACACCGCCGCCGGGGACCACGCGCTCACCCCGGTCACCAGCCGGCTGAGCTCCGCGCAGGACAGCGCGGGCGGCGGCTTCGGGTTCACCTGGCCGGCGGTCTTCCCGCTGGCCCGGATCGATCACGTCATGACCCGGGGCCTGACCGCGACCGCCGCCTGGACCCTGCCCGCCACCTCCAGCGACCACCTGCCCGCCGCCGCCCGGCTGACGCCGTGAGGGGCGCGCGGGCGGCGGGGGCGGCTATGGACCGTGGTCTCCCTCACGGCCCGACGAGTCCCATCAGGCGAGGAGGTCGGACTGGAGGGTGACCACCTGGCGGAAGGCCGCGTCCGGGACGCCGTCGGGGTTGGTCATGGTGACGACGGCGACGAGGTCGGAGGCGCAGAGGTAGGCGACGCGGCCGGTCGGGGTGCCCTTGGCGCCCTTCGCCGTGCTCTCCTGGGCGTCCAGGTGGACGCCCTCGACGGTGTCCCAGGCGCTGTGGGAGGTGCTCTTCGCGCCGGGCAGGGCATTGGGCCTGGCGTCGGAGCGCAGGGAGGAGAAGACGTTCCAGGACTCGAAGGAGGCGCCGAAGCGCAGCAGCCGGATCTGGGTGCGGGTGCCGTCGGAGGCCGTCCACTCCCGGACGGTGGCCGCCCGGCAGGCGTCCCGCAGGAGCAGTGCGCGGAGCTCGGCCGGGTCCCGCTGGTCGGCGAGGATCGCGTCGCAGGTGACCCAGTCGGCCGGGGCCTGGCCGGCGGGGGCCGTGGACGGGCTCGCGCCCGCCGAGGCCGATGCCGACGCCGAGGCGGAGGCGGGGGCGGAGGCGGTCGGGCTCGGGGTCGCGCTCGCCGACGGGGTGCCGGTGGCCGAGGTGGTGGGAACCGGGTAGAGCGCCGGGGTGAGGCTGCCGCCGGCCTCCTTGGGGGCGGGCAGCAGCAGGTAGCGCAGGTCCGCGGCGTGCAGGGCGTTCTTGCCGCCCGTACGGTCCGGCGCGCCGCTGCCCGAGGGCAGCGGCGGCAGCGTCAGCGGCGGGAAGGTGTAGCGGCCGTCGCCCGGGGTGGCCAGGCCGGGCAGGTCGGTGCGCTCGGGGGCGGTGACCGCCAGCGCGGCGCCGGTGCCCGTGAGGGCGAACACCAGGGTGGCGGTGGCCCAGCGCGCGGCCGCCCTGCGGCGGGCGCTGCGCCGGGCGAGGCGGGCCTCGTGCTCCTCGGGGGTCTCCGCAGGGGTCTCCGCGGGGGTCTCCGCGCCGGGAACGGCGGGGATCTCGGCGGGGGTGCCCGCGGGGGCCTCGGCGAGGGTCTCCGTGGCGGCCTCCGCGGGGGTGCCCGCGGGGGCCTCGGCGAGGGCGGCGGGCTCGTGCGGGGTGGCGTGGTCGGTCATGCGGACGCTCCCGGGCGGGCGAGGCGGTCGAGCTGCAGGGTGAAGAGGGCGACGATCCGGTCCTTGGGCAGCGGTGCCACGCCCTCGACGTTCATGACCACCAGGAGGTCGCCCTCGGCGGCCGAGCACTCCAGGTAGTCGATCGGCGCGGACGGCGGCGCCGGCATCAGGTAGCAGTGCGCCTCGGGGTGGCCCGGGATCTCCGGACCGATCCGGAACAGGCCGGTGTCGCCGGTGAAGACCGCGGTGTACTCGTTGAGCTTCTGCACTTCCTGCTGGTTGAACTGGCGCAGCTTCAGGCCGACCACCAGGTCGTCCTCGCTGGTCCGGTACGTCCGCACGCCGGTGGCCTTGACGTGCAGGCCCTCCCAGTAGGAGCGCAGCTTGTCGCGCTTGTCCTTGGGGATCTGCTGGAGTTCGTCGTCCAGTTCGGCGGACAGGAACTCGGCGCCGAGTTCGGTGTCGTTGCCGTAGCCGCCGTCGTCCGGGCCGAGTTCGTAGCCGGCCGGGACGGGCAGCAGCAGGTCGCGCAGCGAACCGAAGTGGTTGCCGTTGGACTTGGCGCCGAACGGCGTGGCGGTCGCGGTCGGGACGGGCGCGGCGGACGGCCCGGCGGCCACGGCCGGGGCCGGGTCGTCGTACTGGGTCTTGATGATGCCGACGCCGATGGCCACCCCGGCCAGCGCCGCCGCGGCCGTCGCGGCGCCCGCGCGCAGCAGGCGGCGGGAGGCGGGGCGCGGGGCGGCCGACGCGGTGGGTGCTGCGGGCTCGGCGGGTACTGCGGGCTCGGCGGGTGCTGCGGGCTCGGGTGCGAACTGCTGTTCGGCGGCGGCCTGCTCGGGGGCGGGCTGCTCGGGGGCGGCCGGGGCCGGCTCGGCTGCCGGGGTCCCGGTCATGGTGTTGTCGGTCATGCGAGTCGCTCCCACTGCTGCTTGGCGAGGTCCTTCACGACGGCGGGATCCACCGGCTTGGTGCCGAAGACCTCCACCACCATCACCACCGTGCCGCGTTGGGCGAGGGCGCTGCCGTAGTAGTACTGATCGGTGCTCTCGGCCCAGCGGCGGGGATCCTTCTCCACCTGGTAGCCGCCGTTGGCGCCGCTGGCGGCGTCGGCGAACGGCTCCATGGTGCGGGCGGTCAGGACGTTCGTGACGGCCTCGTTGGCGCGGTCCGGCGCGTACTGGATCAGCGACACGCGGTACTTGACGTCGTCCTTCTTCCAGTCCACCTCGGCCGCGCGCCGGAAGCCGCGCGCGTTCAGGTCCTTGAAGGCGCGGACCGCGCCGCCGTTGCGCTCGGCTATCTCGCCGACCGACATCCAGCTCGGCTTGTCCGGGTAGTCGGCCCAGGCGGTGCTGCCGTCCGGAGCACCGATCAGCAGCTTGAGCAGGTCGCCGTCGATGGCCAGCGGCTTGGGCTGCTGGGCGGCGTAGGCGGTCGGGTCGACCGCCACGGCCGGGTAGGACGGGCGCGCGACCTGGATCGGCGGCAGCGGCGTCGGCGGGCGCTGGGCCTGGACGGCGTAGCCGACGCCGCCGCCGGCCAGGGTGCCGAGCACCAGGCCGGACACCGCCAGCAGCACCGGGCGCGGGCGGCGCGGGGCGCGGGGCGCCCGCTCGGGGGCGGGCGGCAGGAACTCGGGGGCCGGCGCGTCGGACGGCGGTTCAGTGGCGAACTGCGGTGCGGCGAAAGGCGATTCGGCGGCCGGGGTCTCGGCGGCAGGTGCTTCGGCGGCCGGGGTCTCGGCGGGCGGGGTCTCGGCGGGCGCGGCGGCGGGCCGCGGCGGGGCGGCGGGCGCCGGCGCGGTGCCGGGCGGGGGCAGCGCGGGTTCGGTGGTCACGGGGTGGCTCCAGAGGAGGGTGGGGAGGACGGCGTCGGGGCGGGCGGCGGCGCGGGTCCAGCCGCGTTCAACCGCGTTCAGCTGCGTTCAGCCGCCGGAGGCGAGCCACTCGCGCTGGCGCTTCATCAGCCCGCTCAGCAGCGCCTTGTCCGGTGTCCCCTTCACCTCGACGTCGATCGTGTACTGGACGTCGCCCTGGCTGGAGATGCCGGTCATCGAGCCGGTGTACGCCTGCTGCTTGGGCTTGTGCAGGTAGCCGTGGGCGTTCGGGTCGCCGTCGATGTCGATCGGGTCCTGCGACTTGAGGGTGTATCCCTGGACGAACTCGCGCGCCATCGAGGTGGAGCCGAAACGCAGCAGGGTGACGGTGACCTCGGCCTTGCCGTCGGCCGTCCGGTACATCCGGGTGGCGCCCGACTGGTAGCCGTACGAGCCGAGGATGTCCATGATGCCGTCCTGCTTGCCGAACAGGTCGGCGACGTCGTCGTTGGTCATGGTCATCCCGTCCGCGGGCCCGTACGACTCGCCGCCGTCCGGGATCGGGAGCAGGAAGTAGCGCAGGTCGCCCTCGTGCTTGCCGCCGTTGACGGTCCCCTTGACGGTGCTGGCCGGTTTGGGGGTGGTCGGGGCGGCGGTGGGCGTCGGCACCGGCACCGGGGTGGCGGAGGGCGTCGGGGTCGGGCTGGCGGTGGCGGTGGCCGGCGCGGGTACGGCGGCGGCCACCGGGCGGGCGTCCGGCCTGCCGACGGCGACGGTCACCGCGGCGCTGGTCGCCGTGACGGCGAGCAGGCCGGCGGTGGCCAGGACGACGCCGACGGCGCGCGGCAGCCGGCGCGCGGCCGGTTCGGGTGCGACGACGTGCTCCGGTACGGCGGGGTGCTGCGGCGCAGCGGGGTGCTGCGGTACGGCGGGGTGCTGCGGTACGGCGGCCGGTTCCGGCACAGCGTCGGGCTGCTCCGGAACGGCGGCTGTCTCGTTTTCGGGCGCGGACAAGGAACTCCCCCGGGAAAATGTGGGATCTCGCGCGCGGACTCCCTCGCAAACCGCTTCCCCAGCGGTTCTCCGGACCGTCCATCACGCGTCTCAGCAGGAATTATGAGAGACCGTTCGCATCACTGCCAACAAAGTTAATCGCCGCACTCCGGTCCAATTCTCGATGAATCGGACACGTCGTGATGTAACCGCAACAGGCGATCCCGGCGTGGTACTGCGGTACCGCGCCCCATCCGATGATCGGTCCGGGGTACCACGGATCGCGCCGGCGCCGCACCTAGCGTGGAGTGTGAGGGAGGCCGGGACGGTCCGGCCCCGGAGCGTAGGGGTGAGCGATGATCGAGGCGCACCAGCTGACGAAGCGGTACGGGGAGAAGACCGCCGTCGACCGGCTCGACTTCACGGTCAAGCCCGGCACGGTCACCGGCTTCCTCGGGCCCAACGGCGCCGGGAAGTCCACCACCATGCGGATGATCGTCGGGCTGGACGCGCCCACCAGCGGCTCGGTGCGCGTCAACGGGCGCCGTTACGCCGCGCACGCGGCGCCGTTGCAGGAGGTCGGGGCGCTGCTGGAGGCCAAGTCGATCCACCCGGGGCGCTCCGCGTTCAACCACCTCATGGCCCAGGCGCACACCCACGGCATCCCGCGCTCGCGGGTGGAGGAGGTCGTCGAGCTGACGGGGCTGCAGTCGGTGGCCAGGAAGCGTGCCGGGGCGTTCTCGCTGGGCATGGGCCAGCGGCTGGGGATCGCGGCGGCGCTGCTGGGCGACCCGGCGACGGTGATGCTGGACGAGCCGGTCAACGGTCTCGACCCGGAGGGCGTGCTGTGGATCCGCAACCTCCTCACCTCGCTGGCCGCCGAGGGCCGCACCGTCTTCGTGTCCTCGCACCTGATGAGTGAGGTCGCGCTGGTCGCCGACCACCTGATCGTCGTCGGGCGGGGCCGGCTGCTGGCCGACACCACCGTGCAGGACCTGGTCCGCCAGGCCGGTGGCGACGTGGTGAAGGTGGCCGGCGCCGATCCGGCCCGGCTGCGCGCGGCGCTGGCCGGGCCGGGTGTGGAGGTCACCGGCCGTTCCGGTTCGGAGGAGCTCCTCGTCACCGGCCTGGCCGCGCGGGAGATCGGCCTGCGGGCCGCCGAGCAGGGCATCGCGCTGTTCGAGCTCACCACCCGCACGGTCTCCCTGGAGGAGGCGTTCATGGAGCTGACCAGGGACGCCGTGGAGTACCACGGCACCACCACCGCGACCGGGCCCGCCGCCAGTGCGGGTGCTGGCGCCGAGTCCCCGAGGAGCGCGGCATGAGCACCATCGCACCGAGCCAGACGTCCGCGGCCGCCGACCGTCGGCCCGCGCGCCCCGCCTACCGGGTGACGCCCGTGCGCGTGCTGCGCTCGGAGTGGGCCAAGCTGTGGTCGCTGCGCTCGACCTGGATCACGCTGGGCCTGGGCCTGCTGTTCCTGGTCGCGTTCGGTTTGATCGCCGCGTTCCAGTTCAAGTCGAGGATCACCTCGGGGCGCCCGATGGACCGGGGGGACTTCGCCGACGCCAGTGCCCTGAGCCTGTCGCTGTTCGGCACCAACTTCGCGCAGCTGGCGTTCGGCGTCCTCGGTGTGCTGGTCGCCGCGGGCGAGTACTCCACCGGCATGATCCGCTCCACCCTGGCCGCGGTGCCGCGCCGGCTGCTGGTGCTGTGGTCCAAGGCGGCGGTGTACGGGGTGGTGGTGCTGCTGCTCGGCACCGTCGGGGTGTTCGTCGCCTTCGCGGCCGACAGCGGCATCCTCTCCGGCACCCGCGCGGCGATGACGTTCTCCGACGCCGGCGTCCTGCGCGGCCTGCTGGGGGCCGGGCTCTACCTGGCCCTGGTGGGCGTGATCGGTGTCGCGCTGGGCGCGCTGCTGCGGTCGGTGGCGGGCGGCATCTCGGTACTGGTGGCCTCGCTGATGCTGGTCCCCGGCCTGATCTCGCTGCTGCCCTCGTCCTGGCAGGACCACATCAGCCCGTACCTGCCCGGCAACGCGGGCCAGGCGATGTTCGCCCTGCACCACGACGCGGCCACGCTGTCGCCCGCCGCGGGGCTGGCGGTCTTCCTGCTGTGGACGGTGCTCGCCCTGGCGGGCGCGGCCGTGCGGCTGATGCGCAGCGACGCCTGAGGGCTGGGAGACTGCGTGGACGTCCCGGTGCGGTGCCCGTTCGAGTCGGGTGCCGCACCGGGCCCGTTTCGTATCCGTATCCGTATCCGTATCCGTTCCGGGGTGAGCTGGACGAAGGCGAGGTCCGTCGCGGATGGGCTGGACGAAGGTGACGACCGTTTGCGGATGGGCTGGACGAAGGTGACGACCGTTCCGGACGAGCTGGACGAAGGTGACGACCGTTCCGGACGAGCTGGACGAAGGTGACGCCGTGAGCGAGCACGACACCGCCGCGGGGGCGGGGGGCGACCCGCTGTCGGGGTACCCGGTGTTCGCGCGCCTGGCCCGGCTGGGGCAGCGGGCGCGGCAGGCGGACCGCGACCACCCGTGGGTGCTGGACACCGCGGTGGTGGCCGCGGTCTTCCTGCTGTTCTGCCTGCCGGACCTGCTGCCCTTCCACGACGGCGGGGAGCGGGCGCGCGAGCACCGGATCGTCTTCGCCCGCCCGCCGCTGGCGGCGATGCTGGCCTTGCAGGCGGGGCTGCTGCTGCCGCTGCTGTGGCGCCGGCGGCGACCGGCGGCGGCGTTCGCGGCGGTCGCGGCCGTGTTCGTCCTGCAGTGGTCGCTGGGGGTGGCGCTGCGCGCGGACGTCGCGCTGCTCGTCGCCCTCTACAGCCTGGCCCTGCACGGGAGCCTGCGGCACCTGGCGTGGGCGTGCGCGGCGATGGCCGGCGCGTCGGCGCTGGTCGCGGTGGAGCTGTCCGGCGGGCTGCCGGTCGGGGACGCGCTGTTCTTCCTGTTCAGCGCGGCGACGGCGGCGGTGGCCGTCGGCATCGCGGTGCGCATCCGCCGGGCCCAGCTCGCCGGGCTGCGCGAGCGGGCGGCGCGCCTGGAGGTCGAGCGCGACCAGCGCAGCCGGCTGGCCACCGCCACCGAGCGCACCCGGGTGGCCCGGGAGATGCACGACATCATCGGCCACAACCTGTCCGTGATCATCACCCTGGCGGACGGCGGCGCGTACGCGACCGAGGCCTCCCCCGAGCGGGGCCGGGAGGCGCTGCTGTTGATCGGGGAGACCAGCCGCCAGGCGCTGGGCGAGCTGCGGCGCATGCTCGGTGTCCTGCGCGACCAGGGCGGCGAGCAGGGCCCCGAGTTCACGCCGCAGCCGGGCATCGCCGACCTCGACGGGCTGTGCGCGCGCATCCGGGCCGCCGGACCGCAGGTCGTGTACACCGCGCGCGGCGAGGTGGGGCGGCTGGACCGCGGGGTGCAGCTGATGGCGTACCGCATCGTCCAGGAGGCGCTCACCAACACCCTCAAGCACGCCGGGCCCGAGACGCGGGTGCACGTGACGCTGGCCGCCGAGGGCGGCCGGCTGCGGGTGCGGGTGCGGGACGGCGGTCCGCCCGGCGGGGCGGTGCGCGGCGGGACGGCGGGCGAGGAGGGGCACGGTCTCACGGGCATGCGCGAACGCGCGGCCCTGTACGGGGGCACCGTCACCGCCGGGCCCGGGCCCGGGGCAGGATGGACCGTGGAGGCCGTCCTCGACCTCACCCCCGACGGACCCGACGGACCCAGTGCCTTCACCTCCGGTCCCGACCCCGACTTCGACCCGACAGGCGGCCTGACGTGACCACGGTCCTCATCGTCGACGATCAGCCGCTCCAGCGGTACGGCTTCCGGATGCTGCTGGAGAGCCAGCCCGGCACGGAGGTCGTCGGCGAGGCCGCGCACGGCGCCGAGGCCGTGCGCCTGGCGGCCGACCTGCGGCCCGACGTCGTCCTGATGGACATCCGGATGCCCGGCATGGACGGCATCGAGGCCACCCGTCGCATCGTCGCCACCGGCGGGCGCTCGCGCATCCTTGTCCTGACCACCTTCGACCTCGACGAGTACGCCCACGCCGCGCTGCGCGCCGGCGCCAGCGGCTTCCTCCTCAAGGACGCCCGCCCGGAGGACCTCCTGGCCGGGATCCGCGCCGTCTCCGAGGGCGACGCCGTCGTCGCTCCCGCCATCACCCGGCGCCTCCTGGACGCCTACGCCCACCACCTGCCCGTGCGCCCGCCCGGCGCGGCCGCCGAGGACGACCCGCGGCTGAACGCCCTGACCGAGCGCGAGCGCGAGATCCTGGTCGCGGTCGGCCGGGGCTGGACCAACGGCGAGATCGCCCAGCGCCTGGTGCTCGCGGAGTCGACCGTCAAGACGCACGTCAGCCGGGTGCTGGCGAAGATCGGCGCCCGGGACCGGGTGCAGGCCGTGATCTTCGCCTACGACCGCGGACTGAACCGGCCGAACCCGCCGGCCTGAGCCGTCACGCTCCTGCCGCGGGGGGTACGGCGTCAGGGGCGCTTCTTCGGAGCGGCTTCGAGGTCGGTGGCGGCGGCGGCGAGGATGGCGCCGAACACGTGGGCGATGACGGGCTTGCCGACCCGGCGGGCCAGGGCCGCGCCGACGAGGGGGACGGGGATCGCGAAGCCGGTCGCCCAGACGACCAGGGTGCCCTCGGGGACCTCCTCGAACGTCATCCGGCCGAACTCGTGCCGGGCCGGCGGGAAGCTGCGGTCGACGGT
Source organism: Kitasatospora sp. NPDC098663 (assembly GCF_044760075.1). Lineage (NCBI taxonomy): Bacteria > Bacillati > Actinomycetota > Actinomycetes > Kitasatosporales > Streptomycetaceae > Kitasatospora > Kitasatospora sp. NPDC098663. Next base: position 38,297 of record NZ_JBIWAP010000011.1, read on the forward strand.
GTAGTCGAAGCCGTGCGGGGCGTTGTAGGCGGTGATCCGCTCGTTGAACCAGCCGATCAGCCAGGTGTGCAGCCGCACGGCCCCCACCCCGTAGGGCGCGCCCTCCCCGGGCCGGGCCAGGCGCGCCCTGAGCACGAACGGGGAGCGGGTGTAGTTGGTGCTCGTGGCGCACCAGTCGAACACCTCGGCGATCGGCGCCGCGATGACCCGTCGTACGGTCACGGTTTCCATGGCTCGTCCCTCTCCTGCAGCGGGGGGCGCGGGTGTCGGCCGCGCCCTGTTCACCGATGAAGACCGGGCGCGGGCCGAAACCGTGACATCGGGCGGGGGCGTCCTCGGGGGTGGCGATGCCGCCGCCTACCGTTCGGCTTTGGGCGTGCGGGCCATGAGCAGGTCGACGGCGCGGTCGGTGGTGACGGTGCCGTCGAGGATGGCGACGACGAGTGCGGTGATGGGCATCTCGACCTGGTGTCGTCGGGCGAGGTCGAGGATGGAGTAAGCGGACTTGGCTCCTTCGGCGGTCTGGCCGGTGGCGGTGGCGGCCTGTCCGATGGTCAGGCCTCGGGCGAGGTGTTCGCCGAAGGTGCGGTTACGGGAGAGCGGGGAGAGGCAGGTCGCGGTGAGGTCACCGAGGCCGGCCAGTCCGGCAAAGGTGGCGGGGTCGGCGCCGAGCGCTGTGCCCAGGCGAGCGGTTTCGGCGAGTCCGCGGGTCAGGAGGGTGGCCTTGGCGTTGTCGCCGAGGCCGAGGCCGGCGGCCAGGCCGACGGCGAGCGCGATGACGTTCTTGACCGCGCCGCCGAGTTCGCAGCCGACGACGTCGGTGTGGGTGTAGGGGCGGAAGTACGGGGTGCGGAAGGCCGCTTGGAGTCGGCGGGCCGCGTCGTGGTCGGTGCAGGCGATGACGCTGGCGGCGGGCTGGCGGGCGGCGATCTCGCGGGCCAGGTTCGGGCCGGACAGGACGGCGACGCGGGCGGGGTCGAGGGCGGCGGCCTGGGCGATGACCTCGCTCATGCGCCGGCCGGTGCCGAGCTCGATGCCCTTCATGAGGCTGACGACCAGGGTGTCCGGCTCGATCAGGGGCGCCCACGCGGCCAGGTTGGCCCGCAGGGTCTGGGAGGGGATGGACAGGACGGCGACGTCGGCTCCGGCCAGGGCGACGTCGGCTTCGGTGGTGGCCTTCACGGTGCCGGGCAGTGTGACGCCGGGCAGGTAGTCGGGGTTGACTCCCCGGGTGTTGATGCCGTCGGCGACCTCGGGGCGGCGCGCGTGCAGGACGACGTCGCATCCGGCGTCGGCGAGGACCAGGGCGAAGGCGGTCCCCCACGATCCGGCCGACAGTACGGCGACCCGGGTCATCCTCTACCTCCGCGTGCTGGTGGGGAGCTGAGGGGCAGCCTACTGGCGCCTGGGGGTGCAGGCGCCGGTCAGCGGCGGCGCAGGGTGAGCGCGACGGCGCGGCGCCCGTCCGGAGTGGGAAGCATGCGGGCGCGGGCCGAAACCGTGGCGTCGGACGGGGGCGTCCTCGGGGGTGGCGAGGGTGGGCGGGTGAACGGGGAGAGGGGGGCGGGGTGGGACGCGGGGCTTCTGTGGAGTGGGGGGCGCTGCACCGGCGGTGTGCGGTGGGTGTGGTGGCGGGGGTGGCGGTGCTGGGGGGCGCGGCCGGGCCGGTGGTGTGGGCGGGGTCGCAGGACCTGCCGGGCGATCGGCGGTGGTGGCTGGTGGTGTGCGGGGTCGCGCTGGTGGCGGCCGTCGGCGCCTCGCTGCCGCTGCTGCGTCAGGTCGCCGCCGTCGAGTACGCCGCCGCCTTCGTGGCGCTGGTGGTGCTGCTCGCACTCGCCCTGGGCACGGTGTTCGCGGCGGCGCAGGCCGCCTACGCCGTCCGGACCCGGCTGCACGAACCGCCCCACGTCACGGCCACCGTGACGGGCTGCCGAACGACGGGCCGGGAGCTGGACGACCAGAACCAGGGCCACGACGTCTACGGCTGCACCTACCACTGGAGCGTCGGCGACCGGGAGTTCAGCGAGGAGCGGCCCACCGGGAAGCTGTATCCGGACGGGCACGAGACCAGGGTGTGGCTCCCCGGCGAGCGGATGATCACGAGCCGGCCGAGCCTGCTCGGGATCCCGCTGTGGATCGCGCTCGCCCTGGCCGGGCTGGCGGGCGCGGTCCGGTTCTCGGCGTTCCTGGCCTGGAAGGCCCGCGACGTGGGCCTGAGGGGCTAGGGCGTGTTTCATCATTCCCGCCGGGCGCGCGACGCCGGGCATCCCGGCTGGACGCACCGGCGAAGCACCCAAGTACGGCCCAGTACGAGGGCGCTCCGCCGGCACGCCCAGCCGGGCGCCCAACGCCGCGCGCTGATCCGACGCGAATGATGAAACACGCCCTAGGGGTGGCCGGAATCCGGGGTGGTGGGTGTGGTGCTCTGGCAGCATCGGGCGGATGGGGCAGTGGGAGGGGATCGGGCGGCGCTTCGTCGTGGGCGCGGGGTACGCGCTGTACCGGGGGCCGTTGGCGGACAGCACGTCACACCGGCATGCCGCGTTCCAGGTCGCCGTCGCGGCGGCGGGTGACGAGGTGACGATCGTGGACGGGGCCGGGGTCCGGCACCGGGGCGCGGCGGTGGTGGTGGCGCCGATGGTGTGGCACCGGATGGCGCCGGTGCGGGAGGTGTCGGCGTTCTTCGTCGATCCGCACTGCGCGTTCGCGGACCGGCTGCGGGCGGGGTGCGGTGACGGTGTCACCGTGGCGCCCCAGTGGCGGGACCTGGTGGAGGAGGACCTGCGTGCGTCCGGGGTGCTGCCGTCGGCCGAGGTGGACGTGCGGCTGTGGGCGGCGATGGAGGCGCTGACGGACCACCGGGTCGCGCTGCCGGGGCTGGCGGCGCGGGTGGGGCTGTCGCCGCAGCGCCTGCGGGCCCTGGCGCGGCGGCAGTTGGGGGTGCCGCTGGCGCGCTGGCGGATCTGGCGGCGGCTGGCCCGCGCCGCCGACGCGCTCGGTGAGGGGCGCACGCTCGCCGAGGCGGCGCTGGCGGGCGGCTTCGCGGACCAGGCGCACTTCAGCCGCCAGATGCGGGAGATGACGGGGCTGACGCCGTCGGCGGTGCTCCCGGTGCTGCGCGCCTCGGGCCGGGCGGGCGGCCCGGCGGGCGGCCAGGACCCCACGGGCGGCGCGGGCGCGGCCTACGCGCGGCGGGCGACGTAGAACGACAGCGAGCCGGTGAGCGTAGCGACGGTCTCGGTCTCGCGCACGCCGTGGAAGCCGGCCTCGCTGATCAGCCGGGGCAGGATGCCGTCGGCGTTGGGCTGGGTGTCCTCCTTGCCGTCCGCCAGTTGCACGATGCGGAACGCGAGGCGCATGGCGGCCGTGCGCTGGCGCCCGAAGTCGGCGATGACGAGCTTGCCGCCGGGGCGCAGCGCCGTGTGCATGGAGGCGAGGACGGCCTGTTTCATGGGGATGGGGCACTGGTGGAGGACGAGGCTGGAGACGACGGTGTCGGCTGTTTCGGCGCCGACGAGGTCGGCGACGGCGTCGCCCATGCCGATGCGCCATTCGGGGGTCACGCCGGCGGCGGCGGCCTTGCGGCGGGCCACTTCGAGGGTGGTGGGGTCGGGGTCGACGCCGATGACGCGGGCGCGGGGTTCGACGCGGCCGAGGAGGACGGCCAGGGAGCCGGTGCCGCAGCCGACGTCGAGGATCACGTCGTCGGGGCGGGGGGCGACGTGCATGGCGAGCAGGCTGCGCCACAGGCGTTCGCGGGTGAGGGAGACGATGGGGTCGTAGAAGCGTACGGGGCCGAGGCGGCCGGCGGCGGGGGTGAAGGCGCGATCGGTCATGCGGGTCAGTGTCGGCCGGGGGGTGTGGTGGCGTCTTGAACGAATCGCTCGCCGGGCGGGGCGGGTTGGGGGTTTTCGGGGCCGGCTGCGGGCCGGTTGCGGGGGTCGGGTTCCGGCCCTCCGCGGGCACATAGAAAGTCTATCGACATATGACGTTGGATGACTTATCGTGATCGTCGCGGTGGTCCGGCGCGGCCGGCCCGCCGCGACCACCGTTCGGCCCTGCGAGAGGACCTCCGTGCCCCGTCGTTCCCGCACGTCCACAGCACTCGGCATCAGCGCCACCGCCGTGGTGGCGCTGGCCCTGGCCGCGCCGCCCGCCCTGGCCGGGCCCGCGGCCGCCCCCGACCCGGTGCCCTCCCTGGTGGCCGGTCAGGACACCGCCGCCCCGCAGTTGGTCACCGGCCTGGCCGAGCCGGCCGTCGGCAGCCCCGCCGACGCCGCCCGCGCCCACCTCGCGGCCCACGCCGACCGCTACCACGTCGACCCCGGCGAGCTGGCCGAGGTCGGCTCCGAGAGCACCCCCGACGGCCGGCGCACCGTCAGGTTCGAGCAGCGCCACGACGGCGTGCCCGTGTTCGGCGCGCAGTACCTGGTGCACCTGACGGGCGAGGGCGCCGGGCAGCGCGTCGAGTCGGTCGGCGGCAGGTACTTCACCGGCCTGACCGTGCCGACCACCGCCACCGTCCCGGCCGCCGCCCTGCGGGACCTGGCGCTCGGCTCCGTCCAGGACCCGAAGGCCCGGGCCGCGGCCACCGCCGAGGACCACGGCCTGGTCGTCCTGCCGGACGGCGCCGGCCGGCTCGCCCAGCGCTTCACCGTGCACGCCGCCGACCCGGCGACCGGGGGGCCCGCGGCCCGCGAGGTCTTCGTGGACGCCACCGTCGGCGTGGTCGCCCTCGCCTACGACACCCGCGCCCCGCTCCCGTCGCCGGCGCCGACCGCCGGGAGCGCCGCGGCCGGCCTCGAACCCGCCACCGGGACCGCGCCGGACGCCCGCGGCAACTCCGTCAAGGTGAACATCGCCCGCCTGCCGGACGGCAGTTACCAGCTCACCGACCTCACCCGGCCCGCCGCCATCACCACCTACGACGCCGGCGGCCGGGACGAGATGGACTTCGGCGGCGGCATCCCCGCCGACCTCCCCCCGGCCCACTCCCCCGGCCCGGACTTCCCGGCCTCCGCCGGCACCAGCGGCGCCACCGACGCCAGCGTCAACGCCGGTATCGTGTACGACTTCTACCACGACCGGTTCGGCCGCAACGGCCTGGACGGCAAGGGCGGCGCGATCACCTCCGTCGTCAACGTCACCCAGGACGGCGCCCCCTACGCCAACGCGTACTGGGACGGGAAGAAGATGGTCTACGGCAACCCGGGCCCCTCCTACTACCCGTTCTCCGCCGCCCTCGACATCGCCGGGCACGAGATGACCCACGGCGTCATATCGAACACCGCCGACCTGGTCGGCATGGGCCAGGCCGGCGCGATGAACGAGGGGCTCGCCGACTACTTCGGCAACGCCATCGAGGTCACCGCCCGCGGCATGTCCATGAACGACCCGGCGGCCGCGCTGCTCGGCGAGAGCAAGTGCCGCACCGGCACCCCCGAGGCCTGCGCGGACCGCCGGATGGACGACCACCGCACCACCGTGAACGACTACCTCGGCGGCACGGTCGACAACGGCGGACAGCACCTCAACGCCACCATCTTCAGCGGCGCGCTGTGGGACATCCGGCGCACCCTCGACCCGCTCACCGCCGACCGCCTCGTCTACCGGGCGCTCACCGCCTACCTCACCCCGCTCGACGACTTCGTGGCCGGGCGCAACGCGGCACTGGCGGCCGGCCGCGACCTCGGCCTCAGCCCCGCCCAACTGCGCACCGTGGCATCCGCGTTCGACGCGCACGGGATCAAGGCCGGCTGGGAGAACCGGATCGGCATGGACAGCCGCACGCTGGCCCGCAACCTCTCCTACTCGATGGCACCCCCGGCCGCCGGCGGCGGGCACTGGGTGGCGATGGCCCCCGCCCCCGACCCGGTCAAGGGCACGGGCGGCGGCAACAGCAGCAGCACCACCGCGCTGTACACCGGCTCCACCACCGGGCGCGGCGCCCCCGTCCGGCTCAGCCCGGACGACGGCCGCTACCACAGCTGGCCCGCCACCGACGGCACCACCGCCGTGTGGAAGGCCATCGGCACCACCGCCCAGAACCACAGCCGCGAACTGCTGGCCGCACCGCTGTCCGGCGCCGGCCCGGTCCGCAGCCTGTTCCTCGCCGACGGGACGGAGCCCGGCAGCCCCCAGGTCTCCGGCGGCGACATCGCCTTCACCGTGAACGACTTCACCACCCACCGCACCAGCATCCGGCTGTCCCACGACGGCGCCCCCGCGGTCGAACTGCCGCTGGCCGACGGGCACCACCCGGACGACCTCACCCTCAAGGACGGCTACCTCGCCTGGACCGAGTCCTGGCAGGACGGACAGCAGTACGTCACCGCGCCGACCGTCTACTCGATCGCCGCCGGCAAGGTCACCGCCCAGTACACCGCGCACGCCGCCCCCGGCGCCGCCGCGACCAGCGCCTCCTCCGCCCGGCTCGCCGGCGGACGGCTGCTGTGGCTGGACACCCCCGCCGGCGCGACCGCCCGCGCCTCCGTCCGCTCCGGCGCCCTGGACGGCTCCGGCGTGACCGAGGTGCTGGCCGCCGACTCGCCGAACGCCCCGACGCGCGGCGGCAGCCTCACCGCCTCCGACCAGGCCCTCACCTACAAGGTCGAGAGCACCAAGCCCGCCGGCGGCTGGACCAACGCCGCACTGCCCAAGCTCTGGCAGCTCCCGGTCGGCGGCGGCACCCCGCAGCGCCTCTCCTGCGACCGGGGCGGCCAGGACCAGCCCGCCGCCGACCAGGGCACCCGGGTGGTCTGGCTGGACTCCACCCCCGGCCGCACCGACCTGGTCGTGCGCGACCGCGCGGCGGGCACCTGCTGACCATCCTTCCCTGACCCCCACCCCCCAGGGGTCCGGCCCGGCGCGGACGGCTCACAGCCAACCGCGCCGGGCCGCCTGCACGCCCGCCTGGAAACGCGTGGTGGCCCCCAGCTGGGCCAGCAACGCCGATACCCGGCGCACCACCGTGCGCCGCCCCAGCCCCAGCCGCCGGGCGATGGCGTCGTCCGTGGCACCACTGGCCATCAGGGTCAGGATGCGGCGGTCCCGCTCACCGATCCGCAGGTCGACGGCGGACACCGACGCCGGGACGGCCAGCCGCCAGAGCGTCTCGAACACCGCGGCCAGCGCCCGCAGCAGGCCCGAGGGCCGGATCAGCAGCGAGACGACGCCCGGGCGCCCGTCGGCCGCCAGCGTGACGATCGCCAGGTCGTCGTCGCCCAGGGCCAGCTTGAGCGGCGGCTCGTCCAGCGTGCGGGCCTGCTCCCCCGCCTCGACCATGCGCGCCATGTTGGGGCCCGCGACCGGGTCGTCGAAGGCGCAGCCGTGGTAGATCGAGCGGTAGACGACCCCGGCGGCCATCCGCTGGCGCTGCAGCACCTCCTGGTCGAGGTAGTAGGCCGAACTGCCGGAGTAGGGCGGCACGTCGATGACCCGCACCTGGTGGCGGGCGGCGAGCTGGAGGCGCCGGCTGGCCGCCAGTACCTGGGCGGCGTCCTCGACCACCTCCAGGGCGCCGTAGGTGCCGGCGTCGCGCCGGGCGAAGCGGTAGAGGCGTTCCAGTTCCGCCCCGGCCCGGCGCGCCGCGGCCTGCCGGACGGCGTCGCTCTGCAGCACCGCCTCGACCACCCGGCCGGGCGGCAGCGCCTCCCAGGCGCGGTCGCGGTGGCCGTCGTCGCGGTGGCCGTCGTCGCGCGGGCCGTCGTCACGGTGGCCGTCGTCGCGCGGGCCCCCGCCGTTGCAGGCCACGACGACGCCCTCGTCGGCGAGTTCCCTGAGCACGGCCAGGACGGCGCCCTCGCCGAGGCCGACCCCGGCCGCCAGCTCCGCCGCCCGCGCCTGCGGACGGCCGACCAGGCAGCGGTAGATCCGGCCGCGTTCGGAGTCTGGATCCAGCACGTCGTGCACGACGTCCCCCGTCATCGTGTCGGTGTATCGGTGTGTCGGTGTGTCGGTGTGTCGGCTCATCGGCTCGTCAGCTCGGCGCCGTGCCGTTGTGTCGCTGTGCCGTTGTGCCGTTGTGTCGGCCCGTCCGCTCGTCGGTTTGTCGGCTTGTCGTCGTGCCGGTGTCGCCCGGACGGGCCGTCGGAGGCTACCCACCCCGGTGGCGCACATGCGCCAGTGGCCCAGGTGCGCCGCAGGTCGCTCTGGCGGACGGCCGGGCGATCTCGCAAGAGTTGTCGGTGTTCAGACAGCTCCAGCGGTTCCCCCCGGGAACGGCTGCACCCTCACGGCCAAGGACGACCCTTGACACCAGCCCAGCCCGCCCGGCGCCCGCCCGCGCGGCCCCTGCGCGCCCGGCTCCGGCACGCCAGGACGGCCGTCGCCGCCCTGACCGCCTGCCTCCTGCTGCTGGGCGTGCCCGCCGCGCACGCCGAGGCCCCCGCCCCGCCGCCGATGAAGGACGGCTTCGGGCTCACCCAGGTCGGCGCCCCCACCGGCAGCGCCACCAACTTCGTGCTCACCGTCACCACACCCCAGGTCGCCGGGGAACACACCATCCGGATCCTGCTGCCCGCCGACTACGCGGCCAGCCCGGCCAAGCGCTACCCGGTCCTGTACTTCCTGCACGGCGCCTCGGACAACCCGAGCGACCCGGCCCTGGCCTACCCCGCCCTCACCGCCGCGCAGTCGATGATCACCGTCATCCCGGACGGCGGCCTGCGCGGCTGGTACACCGACTGGCTCGACCAGAACACCGCCGCCGGGGCGCAGAACTGGGAGACCTTCCACCTCGACCAGGTCGTCCCGTTCGTCGACGCCAACCTGCGCACCCTGACGGGCCGCAGGAGCCGGGCCGTCGGCGGCCTGTCGATGGGCGGCTTCGGCGCGCTGCACTACGCGCAGGACCGGCCCCAGCTGTTCGGCCAGGTCCTCACCATGTCCGGCGCGAACGACCTCTCCGTGAACGAGATGATCATCCGCGGGGCCGTGGTCGCCACCCTGGTCAACGCAGGCGCCGTGCTGTGCGGGCCCAGCGACGGGAAGCCCTGCGGCCTCGACTTCGGCCCCACGGTCTCCAGCGACGCGATCTTCGGCTCGCCGTACCCGGTGTTCAACGCCGACTGGCGCTGGAACGCCGCGGACCCGGTCTCCCGCGTGGGCGCGCTCGCCGACACCGGCATCGCGGTCTACACCGGCAACGGCAACGGCAGCGCCTCCGACATGGAGTTCTGGGCCGAGGGCACCGCCAAGCGCCTCAAGGACCGCCTGGACGCCCTCGGTTACCGCTACCGCTACGTCGACTACGGCAACGGCGCCGGCTGGGGCACCGCCTGCAACGGCGGCCACAGCGCGGGCTGCTGGGCGCAGGACCTCGTGGACTACGTCCCGCGCCTGGAAGCGGCCTTCGCCGCCGCCTGACCGGCCGCCCTCCCCTTCTTTCCGACTCCTCTCCCCTCTCCCTCTCCCCGTTCCCGACGAAAGGACCCGCCCCCGTGCTTTCCGCCACGACCCCGAGCCGACCGGCTCCCTGGCTGCGCCTGATCGCGGCCGTCCTGGTGGCCTGTTGCGCCGCCCTGGGCTTCACCGCCGCCCCGTTCGCGACCGCGCGGGCCCACGCCGCCACGGCGCCGGCCGCCGCCTGCGCCTCCCCGCAGCAGTGCCTGACCATCAAGTCCCTCAGCAACGGGCGCCAACTCGACGTCCAGAACGGCACCATGGGCGACGGCGCCTACATCGTCACCAACTCGGCGCCCGGCTACCACCAGTCCTGGCGGCTGAGCGTCGACCCCTCCGACTTCTCCTTCACCATCGTCAACAACGACACCGGCAAGTGCATCGACCTGGCCTTCTTCACCCCGGCCCTGCGCCAGCAGACCTGCGCCGGGCAGGCCAGCCAGCGGTGGTTCCTGCAGCCGGTCGCCGGGGCCGCCGACGCGTTCATGATCCGCCACCTGGGCGACAACACCTGCCTGGACCTGCTGCTCGGCGCCCAGTACGACGACGCCTGGACCGACCAGTACACCTGCAACGGCACCGCCAACCAGCAGTGGTCCACCGGCTTCCCGCAGGCCGCCCGCAGCCTCGCCGTCGACCACGCCGCCAAGCAGTGCCAGAAGGACGTCTCCTCCTGCTCCTGGGCCGTCAAGAGCGAGGCCCCCGCGGCGCCGCTGCCCAAGATCTGCGTCTCCTCGATCTGGTTCAACAACACCAGCAGCGCCGCCCAGCAGAACTTCGCGGTCACCAACATGACCGGCTGGTCCAGCGCCCTCGGCGGCGAGATCGGGGCGGAAATCTCCGGCGGCGCCCCCGGCGGCGTCTTCACCACCGCGGTCAAGACCGCCGTCAACTACAACAACGTCTGGCAGGGCTCGACCACCGTCAACAACGCCGTCACCGTCAACGTCCCGCCCCAGCAGTACGGCTGGGTGACGCTGGCCGAGCTCGCCCGCAAGGTCACCGGCAACTGGACCTTCGACGCCCGCGGCTTCCCGTGGACCGCCGAGGACACCGTCACCGTCCCGCTCACCTCCGACCCCAGCGGCGGCGCCACCCTCTACATCGCCAACACCAGCCCCACCTTCACCAGCTGCACCTGAGCCCCACCGCACGGCCGGCAGCCAGCCGCCGCCCGGCCCCGCCGGGCGGCGGCCCCGCTGTCCCCCGGCCCTTCCCCGCCCCTTCCCCGCCCCGCCCTGACCCGCCGTCACCTGCCCTGACCTGCTGACAATTGTCACGGCCGGCCGGTGTGGCAGCACACTGCCGGTCGGGGGCGCGGCGCGGACAGCATGGGGGCATGACCTCCACCGACGTGCACCACCCCGACACCGTCCGGGCCTTCCGCACCATCAGGCGACTGGTGTTCGCCTACCTGGGCCTGAGCGTCGTCACCCTGGCGGCCGCCTACGCCCTGCGCAACCACCCCGACCTGGTGAACCCGGCCGTGTGGATCCGCGGCACCCTCGTCGTGGCCAGCGCCGTGGTCACGTCCCTGTTCACCACCCGGGCCGCCCGCGGCTCGCACGCGGCGTACCGGCGGCTGCGGATCATCTCGGCCGTCATGATCGCGGCGATCGTCGTGATCATCTGCGTGCCGGGGACCTTCCCGTTCTGGATGAAGGCCGAGCAGGCCCTGTGCGGGCTGGCGCTGGCGGGGGTGGCCACCGTGGTCAACGGACGCCACCTGCGTACCCTGTTCGCGCGATCCGACGCGACGTGAGGCAGGCGAGGGTGGACGAGGACACGCAGGCGGCCCTCCCCGGGCCCGCCGCCGCGGAGCGCGCCACAGGGGAGCGCGCCCCGCAGCGGTGGGTGCGGGGCTGGCGGCGGATCATGCTGGGCGCCGGGATGCTGGTCTACCCGTGCCTGACCGCCGTCGCCGTGGGCGGCAACGTGTCCGGGGCGGCCCTGGTCGCCGGGTACGCGGTCGTCGGCGCGTTCTGCCTCTGCTTCGTCCTCACCGCCACCGCGATGATCCACGGCCGGCGCCGGCAGGTGCTCCTGCTGCTGGCGGTGATGAGCGCACTGTTCCTGGCCGCGCTGCCGTCCGCCCACGAGAACGCGTTCTACCTCGCCACCGTCGTCGTCTCCTTCGTCGCCGTGCTGCGGCGCCGCCACGCCACCCTGGTGACCGTCACCGCCACCCTGGCCGCCCTGCTGGTGCCGTGGGCGGTACCCGCCTGGCACGCCGGGCCCGGCGCCTTCCAGGCGCTGGCACTGCTGTTCACCGTGCTCACCACGGGCGCGTTCGCGGAGATCGCCACCACCAACCAGGCCCTGGTGGCCGCCCGGGCCGAGGTGGCGCGGCTGGCCTCGGAGGCCGAACGCAACCGGATCGCGCGCGACCTGCACGACCTGCTCGGGCACTCGCTCACCGCGATCACCGTCAAGTCCCGCCTGGCCCAGCGCCTCGCCGCCAAGGACCCCGACCAGTCGCTGGCCGAGATGGCCGCGGTGGAGTCGCTGTCCCGGCAGGCGCTGACCGACGTCCGGGCCGCGGTCACCGGCTACCGCGACGTCACGCTGGCCGGCGAACTCGCGCGCGGACGCGAACTGCTGCGCGCCGCCGGGGTGGTCGCCGACCTGCCGACGTCCACCGACCCCGTCGCCACGCAGGACGGGGAACTGTTCGGCTGGGTCGTGCGCGAGGGCCTGACCAACGTGGTCCGGCACGCCCGGGCCGACCGCTGCACCGTCACCGTCACCGGCTCCTCCGTGGAGATCCGCGACGACGGGACGGGCGCGGACGGCAGAACCGGCGGGACCGGTGGGACCGGTGGGACCGGCGAGGGCAGCGGAGTCGGGAAGGGCCTGAGGGGCCTGCGGGAACGGGTCGCGGCGGCCGGCGGTACCGTCGAAGCCGGCCCGCTGAGCCCGCGCGGGTGGCGGCTGCTGGTCACCGTCCCTCCGGGCGCCCGCCACGGGCGCGCCCCCGCCCGGAAAGGGACGACATGACGATCCGCCTGCTGCTCGCCGAGGACCAGGAACTGGTCCGCACCGCGCTGTGCGCCCTGCTCGACCTGGAGGACGACTTCGCAGTGGTCGCCGCCGTCGGACGCGGCGACCAGGTCGTCGACGCGGCCCGCGAACACCGGCCCCACGTGGCCCTCCTGGACATCGAGATGCCCGGACTCGACGGCCTGGCCGCCGCCGCCGTCCTGGCCCAGCAGGTGCCCGACTGCCGGGTCGTCATCCTCACCACCTTCGGACGCGCCGGCTACCTGCGCCGGGCGATGGAAGCGGGCGCGGTCGGCTTCGTCGTCAAGGACGCGCCGGCCGAAGTGCTCGCCGACGCCATCCGCCGGGTCGCGGCGGGCGAACGCGTGGTGGACCCGGAACTGGCCGCGGCCACCCTGGCGGCCGGCGCCTCCCCGCTGACCGCCCGGGAACGCGACGTCCTGAACGCCTCCCGCTCCGGGGCCGGCGTCGCCGAGATCGCCGGCAAGCTCTACCTCTCGGAGGGCACGGTGCGCAACTACTTCTCCTCCGCCATCGCCAAGACCGCCACCCGCAACCGCACCGAGGCCCTGCGCACCGCCGACGACCGCGGCTGGCTGTGACACCGCCGCACGACGGGTGCAGGGCTTCCCGGAACGGCGTCAGAGCCGCTCGACGGTGACCTCGGTGATCACGACGTCCTCCACGGGGCGTTCACCGTCCGTGGGCACGGCCGCGAGGACGTCGACGACGGCCCGGGAGTCGGCGCCGGCGACCTGGCCGAAGATGGTGTGCCGGCGGTTCAGGTGGGCGGGCGTGCCGACGGTGATGAAGAACTGCGAGCCGTTGGTGCCCGGGCCGGAATTGGCCATGGCGAGCAGGTAGGGCCTGGTGAAGTGCAGTTCGGGGTGGAACTCGTCGGCGAAGGCGTAGCCCGGGCCGCCGGTGCCGCCGCCGGTCGGGTCGCCGCCCTGGACCATGAAGCCGGCCACCACACGGTGGAAGAGCGTGCCGTCGTAGTACGGGCCGCTGCCCGGCCCGCCGGTGCGCGGGTCGGTGTACTCCCGGGTGCCCTCGGCGAGCTCGACGAAGTTGCGGACCGTCTTCGGCGCGTGGAACTGGAACAGCTCCAGCCGGATCGGGCCCAGGGTGGTGTGCAGGGTAGCGAACAGGCCCTTGGCCATGGCGGACTCCTTTGCTCGGGTGGTCAGTTGGGGGCGGGGACCGGCTCGACGGGGCCGAAGTCGCGGAAGGTGCCGTAGGTGCGCGTCGGGGTGCCCCTGATCTCGACGCGCTGGTCGAAGCGCACGGTGCGGCCCTGGGCGTCGATCCACTGGTCGAGCTGGAAGGACGCCACCCCCATGCGCTTGAGGTTGAGGTAGCGCTCGGCGTCCACGGCGCGCATCTGCTCCACGCCGAGCGTGCCGGACAGGTGGAAGGCGGGCGCGCCGTTCTGCTCCTCCATGCCCTTGCGGGCGGCGGGGCCGAGCGCCAGCAGGGCCTTCGCGTAGCCGTGGTAGTCGGCGATCCGGTCGGCGAGGGGGGACTTGCGCCAGCCGCTGCCGGACTTGATGTACGCCGCGTCCTCGGTGACGACGACCGGGTCGCCCGCCGAATCGCCGCCGGCGCCGAGGGACTCGGTGAGGCGGCCGGTGCGTACCTTGCCGTTGAGGTTGATCCGGCCGGTGGTGGTCGCGACCAGCGGGCCGCCCTCGGTGCGGAAGTCCTGGGAGGCCGCGTAGGGCGTGCGGGCGGCCTGGGCGAGGGCCTGCTCGGGGTCGATCACCCCGCCGGCGGGCGCCTCGGCCGGGGCCGAGGCAGGTGCGGACGCCGGGGCCGATGCCGATGCCGACGCCGACGCCGGGGCGGACGCCGGGGCCGATGCCGATGCCGGAGCGGACGGCGGGGCGGCGGGGGTCTGGGCCGCCGAGGGGGCGGCGTCGTCGTTGCAACCCGTCAGCGCGGTGAGGGAGAGCACGGTCGCGGCGGCGGCCAGGGCGGTGGTGCGGCGAATCGTCAAGAAAGGTCTCCGGTCGAGGGGATCGGTGTCGGCATCCTGGCACACGGCGGGTTCGCCACCGCACTCGGCGCAGGGGCGGGGCGCAGGTCAGGGGGGTGGGTCGGGGCGCGGGTCGAGCGGATCCCGCGCGGCGCCAACTTCCCTGCAGGACAGGCCTGGTGTCCACTTGTATGGCGGATCGGCCCGGTTTGGGGTGGGTCGGGGGCGCGGGCGGGGGGCTCGGCTTGAGAGGATCGGCCCGGAAACGGGATGGACGGGAGAGGGGTGAGACGTGGTCGGTGCCGTGCTGGTCGGTGTCCTGGTGATCGTGGTCGGCGGGTGCGTGTGCGTGGTGTGGGCCGAACGCGGCGGCCCCCGCTGGGTGCGCGCCGTGGCGTCCGTGACGCTCGCCTCGGGGTCCCTGCTGCGCCGCTCCTCGCGCAGCCGGCGCCGGAACCGGAGCCTGAGCGGCGGTGACAGCGGCGACGATGGCGGCAGTGGTGGTGGCAGTGGCGGCGGCGATGGCGGCTGAGCGCCCCGCCCGCGGGCGCGACGACGACGAGCGGCTGCGGCGGGTCTTCGAGGCGGTGCTGGCCAAGACCCTGTCCGGGACCGGACCGCTCACCTGCACGGGCCTGGACGAGGACACCGAGAACGCGCTCTGGGCGGTCTGGGAGGCGTACCCGCACGCTTCGGCCGAGCTGGTGCAGGCCGCGCGGCGCGCCTTCGCGGGCCAGCTGGACGGCAGCAACGCGGCCCGCTGGCACGCGGACCTCGCCCGGGCGATCGCCGGGCGCCGCGCCCGCGGCTGAGCATGCGGCCCCACGCGCCCGGGCGTCCCCGGCCGCGTGGGCGGCCGGGGACGCCCGGGGGGCGTCAGCTCTCGGGGGGCGTCAGCTCTCGGTGGAGCGGCGGCGGGAGGCGACGACGAGCGCCGCGCCCGCGGCCAGGGCCGCAGCGGCGCCGCCGGCCTCCCAGCCGAGGCCCTCGGTGCCGGTGGCGGCGAGCTGGCCGGAGCGGGTGGTGACCGTGGTGGTGCCCGTGGTGGCCGTGGCCGTCCCGGCGGTGGCGCCCGCCGCGGTCGCGCCCGCGGTCGTGCCCGTCGTGGTGGTCAGGGCGGCGGGCTGGACGGCCGACTGGGCGCCGGTGGCGGTCTGCGGCTGCTCGGCGGGCCGGGCCGGCTGCGGGGCCGGCTTGTTCGCGGCGGCCTCGTCCTCGGCACGGGCCGTGAACTGGCCCTCCTTCAGGAACTTCACGACGTCCTCGTCGGTACCGGCGTCCAGCGCCCGGCTGGCGGCCTCGTGCACGGCCCGCCCGCCGACCGCCATGATCTGGGCGAGCTTCACCCGGTTGTCGTCGGCCCGCTGCCTGCGGAGCTCGACCTCCAGGAAGTGCCGCACGTCGGCGACGGTGCCCGCGAGGGCCTTCTCCCCCGCCTCGCGCACGCCCGGGCCGGTCTCCTTGTCGTCCAGGATGCCCTGCACCTTCGCACGGGCCTCGTCCTCGGCACGGGCCGTGAACTGGCCCTCCTTCAGGAACTTCACGACGTCCTCGTCGGTACCGGCGTCCAGCGCCCGGCTGGCGGCCTCGTGCACGGCCCGCCCGCCGACCGCCATGATCTGGGCGAGCTTCACCCGGTTGTCGTCGGCCCGCTGCCTGCGGAGCTCGACCTCCAGGAAGTGCCGCACGTCGGCGGCGGTACCCGCGAGGGCCTTCTCCCCCGCCTCGCGCACGCCCGGGCCGGTCTCCTTGTCGTCGAGGATGCCCTGCACCTTGGCGCGGTCCTCGTCCTCGGCGCGGGCCGTGAACTGGCCCTCCTTCAGGAAGTCCAGGATGTCCTGGTAGCTGCCCCGCAGCGCCTTGTCGACCGCCTTCTTCAGCACCGGCCCGGCGTCGTTGGAGATCCAGACGACCTTCAGCCGGTTGTCGCGCTGGCGCTGGTCGTCGAGTTCGACGTCCAGGAAGTGCCGCACGTCGGTGGCGGTGCCCGCGAGGGCCTTCTCCCCCGCCTCGCGCACGCCCGGGCCGGTCTCCTTGTCGTCCAGGATGCCCTGCACCTTGGCGCGGTCCTCGTCCTCGGCGCGGGCGATGAACTGGCCCTCCTTGAGGAACTTCGCGACGTCCTCGGCGGTGCCGCCCCGCAGGGCGGCCGTGGCGGCCTTCTTGACGGCCGGCCCGCCGACGGCGAGGACCTGGTAGGCCCTCACCCGGTTGTCGATCACGCGCTGGTCGTGGAGCTCGACGTCCAGGAAGTGCCGCAGGTCGGCGGCGGTGCCGTTCAGCGCCTTCTGGGCCGCCTCGCGCACGCCCGGGCCGCTCTCCTTGTCGGCGAGGATGCGCCGCACCTCGGCGCGGTCGTGCTCCTCCTGGCCCGTCCCCTGGTCCTCGGTGCCCTTGGACGCGGTGTCAGGTCCGGAGACGCCGGCCGGCTGGGGGTTGTCGGCGGCGGAGGCCATCGACGGGAAGAGGACGGTGGGGGCCAGGACGGCGGCCGCGACGACGGCGGACACCCGGGGCAGCTTCATTCAGTACCTTGCGTTGTGCGGAGAGATTGTGAACGCCCGCCAGCATAGATCGTCTTTTACGGTTGCCATACCAAGTATTTGCCGCCCTCCCCGGTGCTGCGTGAACTGCGGGAGGTCCGTCAGCAGTTCGACCGCCCGTTCGTGGTGGACGCCTCCGCCTACGAGGCCGCTTTCGCGGTGCGCGCGACCGCGCTGGAGGAGCAGGTGGAGGCGACGGTGCGGTGGTGGCGGTGGGGGCGAATCCGTCGCGGATCGGTAGGGGGTACGTAGCGCGGCCGCCCCCGGCGGGTTGCCGGGGGCGGGTCTGGCGGGTGGTCAGGCCATGCCGGGTCGGGTGGTCAGGTCGTGGCGGTGTCCTTGGCGGCGGGTGCCGGGCGGGTGGTGGCGGGTGCGGCCCCGGTGGGCGGGGCGGGGATGGTGGCGGCGACCGCGGCGGCGGCCAGGGCCACGCCGCAGCCGATCAGCAGGCCGACCCTGAAGCCGCTCTCCGAGGGCAGGGTGTGGCCGCCGAGGGTGGTGGTCAGCTGGGCGAGGATCACGCCGACCACGGCGGCGGAGACGGAGGTGCCGAGCGAGCGCATCAGGGTGTTGAAGCTGTTCGCGGACGCCGTCTCGGACAGCGGCACGGCGCTCATGATCAGTGCGGGCATCGCGCCGTAGGCCAGGCCGACGCCGCTGTTGCACACCAGTGTCACGACCAGGACGCCCCAGGTCGAGCCGATGAGCACCATCGAGAGTCCGTATCCGGCGGCGATCGCGAGGGAGCCGGCGACCAGGGTGAACTTGGGGCCGCGCGCGACCGACAGGCGTGCGCCCAGTGGTGAGACGGCCATCATCATCAGGCCGGAGGGTGCCATCCACAGGCCCATGGCCAGCATCGACCGGCCCAGGCCGTAGCCGGTGGCCTCGGGGAGTTGGAGCAGTTGCGGGATGATCAGCGCCTGCGCGTACATGCCGAAGCCGACCAGGACGGATGCGGCGTTGGTCAGCAGGACCCGGGGGCGGGCCGTGACCCGCAGGTCCACCAGCGGTTCGGGGCAGCGCAGTTCCCACCGGCCCCAGGCGAGGAGCAGGACGGCGGCGGCGGCGAACAGGCCGAGGGTGAGGGGGTCCGTCCAGCCCCAGTCGGCGCCCTTGGAGACGGGCAGCAGGAGGCAGACCAGTCCGGCGCCCAGGCCGGCCGCGCCGACGGGGTCGAAGCGTCCGCCGGCGGGGCGCCGGGCGGGGGCGGGGACGAGGAAGCGGATCATCGCGGCGACGACGAGGGTGAGGGCGGCGGCGCCCCAGAACAGGGCCCGCCAGCTGGCGTACTGGGCGACGGCGGCGGCGATCGGCAGGCCGAGGCCGCCGCCGATCCCCATCGAGGCGCTGACCAGGGCGATGGCGGAGCCGAGCCGTTCGGGCGGCAGGACTTCGCGCAGCAGGCTGATGCCGAGCGGGACGACGCCCATGCCCATGCCCTGGAGGCCGCGGCCGATGATCATCGGTACGGCCGCGGAGGCGAGCGCGCACAGGACCGATCCGATGAACAGCGGTACGCAGCAGGCCAGGAGCATGCGGCGTTTGCCCAGCAGGTCGCCCAGGCGTCCGCTGATCGGGACGAAGACGGCGCCGGCGAGCAGGGTCGCGGTGATCGCCCAGGAGGCGTTGGACGGCGCGGTGTGCAGCAGTCGGGGCAGTTCGCCGATCAGCGGGGTGACCAGGGTCTGCATGATCGCTGCCACGGTGCCGGTGAAGGCGAGGGTGGCGACGATGCCGGTGGTGGGGGTGGTACCGGCGGCCGGGGCGGTGGGGGCGGTCGTGCCGCCGGGCTGGGGGCCGTCCATGGCGGGCTCCTCGAAAACGGAATGTGTATCGTACATATTATGTGCATCGAGCACATTACATGGCCGGACCGCGCCGTCACACCCCTTTGCCATACTGGACAAGGCCCGCGAAACCCGCAGGTCAGCGGTGCGGCGATGAGGGTGAAGGGCGAAGGACGACGGCATGGGAGAACGTACGGACCTGGTCGAGTTCGAGTACATGGTGCTCGGCCGCCACCACTACCTGAGCCAGTCCGCCGCCCGCCCGCGCGGCAGCACCCTGGAGCGCAGCGCGTACATCCTGCTCAGCCGCATCCGCATCCAGGGCCCGATGTCCATCGGCGAGCTGAGCGAGGCCTTCAACCTCGACGCCTCCACCCTCAACCGGCAGACCGCCGCCATGACCCGGGCCGGCCTGGTCGAGCGGATCGCCGACCCCGACGGCGGGATGGCCCGCAAGTTCCGCCTCACCGACGAGGGCGACCGCCGCCTCGACGAGGAGCGCGAGGCCCACGTGGAGGCCCTGGACCGGGTGATGGCCGGCTGGTCCGCCAAGGACGTCACCACCTTCGCCGCCTACCTGCGCCGCTTCAACACCGACATCGAGCACCTCGACGGGCGCCCCTGGCCGCGCCCCTGACCAGTCGGGTGTCGAACGACCCCCCAGAAAACTGGGATACCGGCGATTGATCGCGCGCTGACAAGCTGACCGCGGCGGACGGACCGGGTGGCCCGGGGGCCCTCCGGACCGGCCGCCGCCCCTCGTCGTCTCCCCTCCTTGGAGAGCACTGTGCGTTCGCTAGTCCGGCGTATCGTCCTCGGCATCGCGCTCGCCCTGACCGGCCTGGTGCTGGTCCCGGGCGGCTCGGCCTCGGCCGACACCCCCTCGACGGTCCTGCTCAACCAGAAGTCCGAGCGCTGTCCCAACGGCGCGATATGGGGCGGGCAGGAACTGCACCCCTGCGCGCCGTCCAACAACCCGGGCCAGTGGGTGTTCAAGCCCGTCCCGGGCCTGCCGAGCGTCTACACCGTCAACAACGCCGCCGACCAGCGCTCCTGCCTGACGGTCGACAGCACCCCCTCCGGCGTCCAGTGCTACGCCAACAACACCTCGCAGATGTGGCGGGTCACGCCGTGGACCGCGGCCGACAGCACGCCGCGGTACGGCATGCTCGGGATACGGCTGCAGAACATCTCCACCTCCCAGTGCCTGGACAACACCGAGCACAGGATCGGCGGCGGCTGGCGGCTCTACATGTTCGACTGCAACTACGGCGGGTACCAGGAGTGGGACATCGCCCGCAACACCTACGAGGCCCTGTTCGGCGGCGTCGCCACCCACAACGGCATGACCTGGGCCACCCTTGAGCAGCGCGCCGACAACGTCGTGCACGTCGGCAACGACAACAGCAGCAACGCGTACAGCGGCGACACCCCCGCCACCGCGCAGCTGCCCGTGCTGTGCCTCAAGCAGGACGGCCGCCCCGCCCCCGCCGGCGTGCCCACCAGCGGTTTCCACAGCTGGGCCGGCGGCGAGGTGAAGGCCACCGTCCCCACCTCCGGCAGCCAGCTCACCAGCCGGACCGCCGCCGACCAGCTCTGCGCCGGCTACTTCGGCGCCGGCTTCCGGATGGCCGAGTTCCACGACGCCAACGGCTGGGGCCTGTGGGCCAACGGCACCCTGCCTGCCAACACCCGCTTCTGGACCGCCATCACCGACCAGCCGGCCAACCCCTGGAGCTGACCGCAGCTGCGAGAAGGGGCGGGCGCCTGGCGCCCGCCCCTTCTCACTGCCGAAGCGCCCAACGCGTCACCGACCGGGCCGATGTGGGCGCCGACCCCAACCCGGCGGTGCCGATCAGGCCGCGCGCTGTCCGTGGAGGAGGACGGGCAGCGATCGGCCCGCCAACGCCTCGCTGACGCGGGCAGCTTGGGAGGGCGCCATGACGTCGGGGAGCCGGCGGGCGGGGACGAAGCGGGCGCCGAGCAGGCCGCTGCGGTGCCGGGGCGGGACGGTGAGGCGGGTGTCGTCGTGCACGGTGCCGCCGTCGAAGACCAGGTTGAGGCGCTCCAGGTGGCGGTCGGCGGGGGTGAAGTCGACGGCGAGGACGTCGGCGAGACGCAGGTTGAGGCCGGTCTCGGCGTGGAGGTGGCGGGCGGCGGCGAGGTGCGGGGGCTCGTTGGGCTGGGCGGCGCCGCCCGGGAGGATCAGGCCGTCCATGTAGTCCGGGTCGACCAGGAGGACGTCGCCGCGCGGGTTGCGCACGAGGACGAGGCAGCCGAGCCGGCACACCGGCGGCTTGGCGAGCAGGCGGGGGTCTTGCATCAGGGGTTCACTTCCTGAGGGCGGCGAGGAGTACGAGGGAGAAGCCCGCCCACCACAGCAGGCGGACGAGGAGTTCAGCCGTCATGCGTCAGGCGCTCGTAGCGCAGGCCCTTGCGCAACAGGTCGACCACCCGCAGGAGTTCGACGGCACGGGCCGAGCCCAGACTCACCAGGTAGCACCCGGTCAACCGCCCGCGCTCCCAGTCGACTTCGACGGACGGAAGCGTCACTCCACCCAGGGCGAGGACGGTGGTCAGGTCGTCGAGGACGTCGGCCGCCTGGCGCCGCTGGTCGGCGGTCACCCGGGAGAGCATCGAGGACACGCTCACTCCCCCGGCCGCTTGTGGACCTCGAAGACGCGCCAGGCACTCCAGGCCTCGGAGAAGGAGCCGAACCCGCCGAGCTCACCGTCCGGTTGGCGCAGCCACTCCCCGGTGAGCTCGTTGCGGACCCGGTAGCACCGGGCCCCGGTGTCCCAGCGCACGCCATAGCCGTGGAGCTTGGCAGGCTGGGGTGACTTCATGGTCATGACTGATCGCCTTCCACGCGAATCTGCAGTCCCGCTAGCCGATTCACGATCGACTTCACTTTCTGCACCTCAAGCGTCACTCACCGCAGCTAAGCTGACCAGCGTGGACGTGTGCCACGTTGTGGTTGGACACACTGGAGGGACTCCATGGCCTTCAAACCCAATAAGTTGGATCCGGGGCGCTCGGCCCGCGACCTGTTCGGCTGGGAGATGCGCAATCACCGAGAGCTCGCCGGCTCCATGTCGCTTGATCAACTGACCGAGATCCTCGGCTGCTTCTCGAAGGGGCACCTGGCCAGGATCGAGCGCGCCGAGTCGATGCCACCGCCGGACCTTCCGGCCAAACTCGACGCCGCGTTCGGCACCAACGGACTCTTCGGCCGCATCTACATACTCGCCAAGAAGGAGAAGTTTCCCGGCAAGTACCGCCGTTGGTCCGAGATCGAGACCAAGGCGGAAACCATCGAAGAGTTCTCTGCTGCCACCATTCCAGGGCTCCTACAGACCCCTGAGGTCGCACGACTCTCACTTCTCGCGGGTCATCCGTATGCCACCCCGCAGGAACTCGACGCACTGGTGTCAGCACGCCTCAACCGCCAGAAACGGTTGGTCTCGCCGACTCATCCGCATTGCTGGTTCATCCTCGATGAGTCGACTCTCCGACGGCCGGTCGGGGACGCAACGGTGATGAGACGACAACTCGATGCCATCGCGTCAGACCAGAGATCGCACATCACCGTGCAGGTTCTGCCATTCGCAGCAGGAGTCCATGCCGAGATGGGAGGGTCGCTCTTTCTCTATTCGGTACCGGGCCGTCCGATGGTGGCTTGGGAAGAGGGGGCCCGTAGTGGCGAACTCATCGAAGATGTCGAGGGTGTGGCCGCCCGCCGGAGGTCATACGATCTGCTGAGGGCCCTGGCCCCGTCGCCCCGGGACTCCCGGGCGATGATCAGGCGCATCTCAAAGGAGTACGGCCGTGCGAGCGAACCATCGCGAGAGCTGGCGAAAGAGCAGCCATAGCAACAACGATGGTGGCGCCTGCGTCGAAGTGGATGACACACACCCTGGTCGGGTTCGGGACAGCAAGGACCCCGACGGCCCCCGCCTTGACTTCCCACCAGCCGCTTGGCAGGCATTCATCACCGCCATCCGAGCCGGGGAGTTCAGCACCAACTGATCCATCTGTGCGGCGCAGCCATCCGCGATGGCTGCGCCGCGCAACCCAGGACCCCAAGCATCCGGAAGGAACTGGCACCATGAGCTCCCGCCCCGATCTGTCCTCTGCCCACTGGGTCAAGTCCTCCCACAGCACCGACGGGGGTCAGTGCATCGAGGTCGCGCCTGGCTTCCCGAGCGTCATGCCCGTCCGTGACTCCAAGGACCCCCACGGCCCGGTCCTCCTCTTCCCCTCCGCCGCCTGGCAGTCCTTCGTCACCGCCGTCCGCACAGGCGAATTCGGCACCAACTGATGCCGCTCGATGGCGCCGCCGACCCGGCCCGGGGCGGCGGCACCTGACAGTGTCACTCTGGATCCGGCAGCCCTTCGCTTGCATGGGAAGAAGGAGCACGGAGCGGTGAACTCATCGAGGATGCAGCGGGTGTTGCCGCTCGCCGCAGGTCATACGATCTCCTCAGGGCCATGGCCCTGTCGCCCCGGGGCTCCAGGGCGATGATCAGGCGCATCTCACAGGAGTTCGGTCGTGCCAGCAGGGAACCAGGAGAGATGGCGGAAGAGTAGCCATAGCAACAACGACGGCGGCATGTGCATTGAGGTGGACGATGCCCAGCCAGGTCGCGTGCGGGACAGCAAGGACCCCGACGGCCCCCGCCTCAACTTCCCACCAGCCGCTTGGCAGACATTCATCACCGCCATCCGAGCCGGGGAGTTCAGCACCAACTGATCCACCTGCGCGGCGCAGCCATCGCGGATGGCTGCGCCGCACAACCCAGGACCCCAAGCATCCGGAAGGAACTGGCACCATGAGCTCCCGCCCCGACCTGTCCTCTGCCCACTGGGTCAAGTCCTCCCACAGCAGCGACGGGGGTCAGTGCGTCGAGGTCGCGCCCGGCTTCCCGAGCGTCATGCCCGTCCGCGACTCCAAGGACCCTCACGGCCCTGCCCTCGTCTTCCCCGCCGCCGCCTGGCAGTCCTTCGTCACCGCCGTCCGCACAGGCGAATTCGGCACCAACTGACGCTGCTTGTGCGCCGCCGCCCCGGCCCGGGGCGGCGGCGCCTGACGGTGTCGCTCTGGATGACGAGCCGACGCTGAGCCACACCTGCCCAAACGGTGGGCGAGCCTGGCGGGGCACGGTCTGCCGTGGCTCGACGCCCCCCGCCGGCCCCGAGTTCGGCGGCGGGAACGGGGGCCGGGTCAGTCCCACCAGAACGACCACTGGTGGGAGGCGACGAGGCGTTCGGCGTAGGCGGTCAGGGTGCCGGTGCCCTGGAAGACGAGGTCGGGGCAGAAGGCGGTGTGCTCGGCGGCCAGCGGAAGGGCCTCGACGAGCGTGTCAGGCGGGACGGCGACGCTCAACTCCAGGGTGTCGAAGCCGACTTGGACGACCTGGGCGCCGAAGCGGCGCTCCCAGTCGGCGAGTACGGCGGCGATCTTGGCGGTGTCGTCCTCGTGGTTGAGCGGGCCGCTCCAGCCGCAGGCGGCCAGCGCCTCGGCGCCGCTGCCCGCCCGGACCAGGCCGAGGCGCGCGTCCCGTACGGACAGCAGCACGTCGGCCAGGCCGCGGGCCTCGATGCCCGGGGCTCCGCCGGGGACGGCCGCGGCGGGGGCGGAGCCGGGCCAGGCGGGGCCGAAGGGGGCCAAGGCGTCGCGGAGTTCGGCTGCGTCCTCGGCGTCGAGCGGGCCCTCGGGCGCGTCCTCGTCGGCGCCGCCGAGCTGCTGCCACCAGCGGCGCAGCAGGGCGTCGGGGTCGTAGAGGGTGGGGTCGGAGGCGTAGGCCGGGAAGAGTTCGCCGGACAGCCAGGGGCGGCAGTCGGCGCCGTCGCCGAGGGGGACGAGCAGCAGCGGCCACAGGCCGGACTGCGGGTGGGCGTGGTGGAGTTGCTGCCACAGGCCGGCGGGGGCGGGGGCGTCGCTGATCCAGAGCAGCGGCTCCGGCCCGTCCTCGCCGCCGACCAGGCGGCCGGGCGGGAGGGTGGCGGGCAGGAGACGCGACAGGTCCGAGGTCATGCGGCCACCGTAGGGGCGGTCACTGACAAGGGAGTTCGGGCGGCGGGGTTCGGGCCCGCGGTGCGGCGGGGGCGGTTCAGGCCCAGGGCAGGGCGGCGCGGGTGCGCCAGTACTCCGGGGCGGGTTCGGCCAGGGTGGCGAGGGTGGCCAGGTCGTCGGGGGTGGGGTGCAGGGTGGCGGCGGTGAGGTTGGAGGCGAGTTGGTCGACGGTGGCCGCGCCGGACAGGACGAGGTCGGCCCAGGGCTGGGCGGCGGCCGCGGCCAGGGCGAGGGCGTCGAGGGGCGCGCCGGTGCGGGCGGCGAGGGCGCGCAGTGCGGCGGTGTCGTCGCCGGTGGCGTTGCGCCCGGCGAGGCGGCCGTTGGCCATGCCTTCCTTGACGACGACCAGCCAGCCGGCGGCGTGGGCTTCGGCCAGGGCGGGGGCGGCGGAGGGTTCGAGGAGGTTCCAGGTGGCCTGGACGGCGGTGAACAGCGGGCGGCCGTCCACGGTGACGGCCAGGGCGGCGCGGATGGTGTCCGCCTGGGCCGGGCCGCTGGTGGACAGGCCGACCCGCACGCCCTGCCCGGCCAGGTCGGCCAGGCGGGCGTGCAGGGCGGTGTCGGTCAGAGCGGGGCTGTCGGGGGTGACGGAGTGGACCAGGTAGACGTCCAGGTGCGGGCCCAGCAGGGAGCGGGTCTCGTGGAGCTGGCGGTCGAACACCGCCGTGGAGTGCTCCTTGACCTCGTGCGCGGCCACGCCGGTGGTCTGCCAGTCGGCCGTGTAGGTGTAGCCCCACTTGCTGCCGACCGTCACCTCGGCGGCGGCCGTGGGGTGTTCGGCGAGCCACTGGGCGACGAACTCCTCGGCGCGGCCGTAGGAGCGGGCGGTGTCGAGGTAGCGCACGCCGGCGGCGTAGGCGGCGTCGAGCAGGGCGTGGGTGCGCTCGCGCAGCGCCTCGACGGTGCGTTCGGCGGGCAGGTCGCCGTCACGCCCGAGGGTGATGTAGCCGGGCCGGCCGACGGCCGCGGTGCCCAGGCCGTACCGCGCGATCGGCGGGCGGGCGGCGGCGGCTCCGGTGGCGGGGTCGGTCGGCATGGTGGGGTCTCCTCGGGCGCGACGGTGCTCACCTGGGACTTTACCGTCGGGTCGGCCGGCGCATCCGGCCGCCGGGGTCGGGCGGTCGGCCGGATCGGCCGGTCAGTCAGGCAGTCAGTCAGTCAGGCCAAGGCAGGTCAGCCGGGTCAGCCGGGTCAGCCGGCGGCGATGGTGGCCCGGATCCAGTCGGCGTAGGCGCGCACGTCGGTGTACAGGCCCGGGCCTTCGGAGCAGGGCACGCCCGGGGCGCCGGGGCCGGAGGTGGTGCCGATGAGCTCCCAGCGGCCGCCGCGGCCGCGCTGGATCTGCGGGCCGCCGGAGTCGCCGAAGCAGGCCATGGCCTTGGGGGTGGGGCTGGTCGTGCACAGGCGGGTGGGGCCGGCGTAGCCGGGGGCGCAGTCGGCCACGGCGCCGCGGCGGGTGTCGAGCTCCTGGAGGCGGTCGGGGAAGACCATCTCCTCGAACTCGGGGGTGTCGACGACGGTGCCGAAGCCGAGCAGCCGGGTCGGGGTGCCGGGCGGGCCGGGGCGCTGGGCGACGGGGATGGGCCGCTGGGCGACGGCGCGGTCCAGGCGCACCAGGGCGAGGTCGTCGTAGTTGGGGCGGGTCTGGCCGTCGCCGAAGCTGAAGCCGGGGTGGACCACGGTGCGGGTGATGGCCCGGACGGTGCCGCCGCTCTTGCGGTGCGCGCTGCCGATGCGCACGGTGCCGTCGAGCGTCAGCTCGCTGCCCGGGTAGCCCTGGACGCAGTGGGCGGCGGTGAGGACCCACTGGGGGTCGATCAGGGTGGCGCCGCAGGTGCCGTCGGCTATCTGCTTGGCGCTCATCGGGATCGTGGCCATGAACGGGTAGCGCTCGGTGGAGTCGTGGCCGTTGACGATCGCCTGGGCGCTGCCGGTCATGGCGGTGGTGCCCAGGGCGGCGGCGAGGGCGGCGACGGCGGTGGCGCGGGCGGCGCGGCGGCGGACGGTCTTGCGCAGGAGCACGGGTGACGGCCTTTCGGATCGGGTGGTTCGGATGCGTCCAGCCAACCCTGCGGTGCCCGGCCGGGCCATCCGGGCAGTAGGCCGCCGGGCCCGGGGGTTGTCCCCCGGGCCCGGCGGCGGGCTACCAGGGGGTCGCGGCGGGCCGGGCGTTGGTGCCCGGGGCCTGCGCCGGCCTGGGCGCGGGGGCGGCTGCGGGCCGGGAGGCGGGCGCGGGGGCGGCTGCGGGCCGGGAGGCGGGCGCGGGGGCGGGCGCGCCGAAGTCGCCGACGTCGCCGGAGGAGGAGGTGCGGATGGCCCGGGGCGCGGAGGGCCGCGGGGAGTCGGCGGGGCGCACGGCCCGGACGGGGGCGAGGACGGGGGCCGGGGCGAGGCTCTGGTCGAGGCGGACGACGAAGTTGACGTAGTCCAGGGGCTTGTCGGGCCAGTGGCAGTCGTTGCTGGTCAGCAGGCGGCTGCGGACGCCGTCGCGTTCGGTGACGGGCCCGGGGGTGACGCGCAGGTTCGGCTGCCAGCTGCGGCCCCACAGGTGGTGTTCCAGGGTCAGCGTCCAACTGTCCTCGTCGACCTCCAGGGTGGCGCCGACCCGGCCGGGCAGCATCCGGGGGCCGTAGGGGCCGCGCACCACCGCGCGCTGGTCGAAGCCGGCGTTCTTGCCGACCACGGTGATCCGCCACGCGCCGTGGAACCTGAGCATCGCCGCACTCCTGACGTCCTGGCGCGCCGTCCGGGCGGGCGCGCTTCCGTCGGGGTCAACGGCTGCGGGGCGGTGGGCGGCTCAGCGGTGGGCGGCGCAAGGGGCCGGGCCGGCCGGGCGGGCTGCGCGGACCCCGCCCGGTCCCGGTTCAGGCGGCGTCGGGGCGGGCGGCGGGCCGAGCGGAGAGGGACGCGCCGGGGGCGGTGTGGGCGAGCGCCGGGTAGCCGTGCGCGGTGAGGACGAGGTCGGCGTAGCGGCGGTCGTCGAGGGGGACGCCGTGGCGCCGGAGCAGGTCGAACAGTTCGGCGAGGCGGCGGGGTTCGGTGCCGCGCGGCAGCCCGTCGCGGGTGGTGCCCAGGATGCCGAGGACCGGCCCGTTCAGGTGTGCGTCGCGGGCCCCGCGGGCGGTGCGGCGGGGTGCCGAGGTCAGGCGCAGCAGCAGGACGAGCCGGTGGGCGCCGGAGTCGGCGTCCTGCCCGGCGTCCATCGTGAGCCCCTGGATGTCCCGCCACCGGTAGCGGCGCGGGACGAACGCCCGTACCAGGGTGAGGCCGTGGTCGTCGGCGCGCAGCCAGAAGCCGTACGGGACGGGCAGGGCCACGCCCAGGACGGCCGCGCTCGACAGCAGCAGCGCGGGGACGGCGCCCATCCGGCCGGCGTCCCCGCTGTCGGCGAGCACGACGCCCATCGCCAGGGCGAGCACGCAGCCGATGGGGGCGCCGGCGGCTCGCCACAGGAAGCCCAGCCGCACCGTCTGGTGTCGCGGCGCCGTGTTCACGGGCGCCCCCTTCCCACGTCGTGCCGTCGGTGGGGCCGGCCGGTTCGGCCGGTCCCGTCTCGGGCGTCGATGCCTGGCGGTCCCAGGGGAGTCGGTCACACTACCGGCCTGCCGAGATCGTTCGGCCGATCCGGGGGAAACGTCAAATGTCGTCAACACGAACGGATTTGATGGTCAGTCAGCTCGATCGGCCCGCCCGCGGTCCAGGATGTCAGCCGCCGGTGGAGGGGTCAACTGACGTTGATTGGCGGTATCTTGTGATCCACGCCAGCTGATGCCGTTGGGTTATCGTGACCTGGCCGGCCCTGCCCGCCCGCCCGGAGGAGACGCGCGGGGCCCCGGTGAGGAGGGCGGGCCATGGCGGAATCGAACCGGGAGGACGGACCGGTGGAGCTGTCCGGACTCGCGGCCAGGATCGAGGCGCTGTTCCACACCGTCCGCAGACCCGACCGCGAGCAGTACACCAACGAAGAGGTGGCCCGGGCCTGCCGCGAGGCGACCGGGGAGTCGTTCTCCACCACCTACCTGTGGCAGCTGCGCACCGGGCGCCGGGACAACCCGACCAAGCGTCACCTGGAGGCGCTCGCCCAGTTCTTCCAGGTCCCGCCCGCGTACTTCTTCGACGAGCGGCAGGGCGCGGAGATCGCCAAGGAGCTCGCGCTGCTCGGCGCGCTGCGCGACGCGGGCGTGCGCAGCCTGGCGCTACGCGCGGTCGGCCTCTCCTCCGAGGGCCTGGACACGGTCAGCGAGCTGATCGACGTCATCGCCCGCCGGGACGCGGCCCGCCGGCACCCGGCGCCCTGACGCCGTCGGCGGGGGCGCGGGCCGCGGGCGGGGCTGACGGGGTCCGGGGCTGACGGGCGCGGGGCCGACGGGACGCGGGGGCTACGAAGACGGGGGCCAGGCACGGAGGCGGAGCCACGGCGGTCGGGAGATCGGGGGGAACGGGGCCGCTGATCGAGAAGGAGAACACAGCGTGCGGGACGACAGGTGCTACCGATCGGCGCTGCGCCGCTGCCGGCGGATGGCCGAACAGCTGGAACTGCCGAGCCCGTTCGACACCACCGTGCTACTGGAGCAGATCGCCCGCCGGCGGGGGCGGCCGATCGACCTGCTGCCGGTGGCCGCCCGGCCCAACGCGCCCTGCGGGCTGCTGGTGTCCACCCGGGAGGCGGACTACATCCTGTACACCGCCGACACCAGCGCGCTGCACCGCCGGCACATCCTGGTCCACGAGATCGCCCACCTGCTCCTGGACCACGCCGGCTCCGCGCCGCTCGGCCCGGCCGCGGACCTCCTGCCGCACCTGTCCCCCGACCTGGTCCGGCGGGTGCTCGGGCGCACCGGCTACGACGAGCCCCAGGAGCGCGAGGCCGAGCTGCTGGCCTCGCTCGTCCTCAGCCGGGCCGCCAAGGCCGACGCGGCGCACCTGCCCGGCCCGGCCCCGCACCCGGACTCGCTGGACGTCCTGGACGCCCTGCTCGCCGGCGAGCCAGGGCCCGCCGGCGGTCGGACGGCGGGGCGTCCGTGAGCGGCCTCGTCCTCTACGGCGTCGCGTTGTTCTTCGCCCTGAGCGCCTGCCACTTCGCCCGCGGCCGCCGGACCAACCCGCGCGCCATCGCCCGCTACAGCTGCTACGCCACGGCGCTGCTCGCCGCCGCGCTGCTGCTGCTCGCCCCGCCCACCGTCCAGGCCGGCGACCGGCTGCACCTGCTCGGGATCGCGCCCGCCGTGCCCGTGCTGCTCGGCGACGTGCTGCGCATCGGCGCCGCCTGCGCGATCCGGCTGCTGGCTCTCGCCCTGCGCGATCCCGAGCCGGCCCGCCGTGCGGTGCGGCGCCAGTTGGCCCTGTTGGCCGGTGTCCTGGGGGTGCGGGCGGTCCTGTTCGTCGCCGCCGCGCCGGGCCTGGACGCCTCCGACCTCACCGCCGCGCCCTCCACCGGCGCCCGGCTGGCACTGGCCGGGTACACCGCCGCCGGCGTGCTCTACCTCGCCTGCTGCCTCACCGCCCTGCTGCGCCGGCTCGCCCGGCTCGCCCGCGCCGCCGCGCCCGGGCGCCAGCGCAGCGGGCTGCGGCTGCTCACCCTGAGCCTGGTCGCGGGCCTGCTGTGGAACGCCTGGGGCGTCGACGACGTCGTCCAGGCGGCGGTCACCGGCACCCAGGCCGGCGCCGAGGACGCCCTGTGCGGCGTCCTGGGCCTGCTGTGCGTGGCGCTGCTCGCGGCGGGCCTGGGCACCACGGTGTGGCCGGCCGCGTATGCCGCCGTCCGCCGCTGGCTGCGCGCCCACCGCCGTTACCGGGCGCTGGCCCCGCTCTGGCGGGATCTGCACACCGTGCTGCCGGAGATCGCGCTCGCCCCGGCCAGCCGCCTGCCGCTGCTGCCGCCGCGCGACCCGCAGTTCGCCCTGTACCGGCGGATCATCGAGATCCACGACGCCCGGCTGATCCTGCGCCAGCACCTCGACCCGCGCACCCCGCGGTGGCTCGCCGCCGCCGCCTCGCGCTTCCCCCCGGCGGCCGCCCGGGCCGGCGCCACCGCCGGCGCCACCGCCGAGGCCGCCGCGCTGGCCGCCGCGCTGGAACGCGCGGCCGCCGGGGCCCGGCCCAACCCCGACACCCCGCGCACCGCCCCGGCGGCCGAATCGCCGCACGCCCTGGGGCAGGATCTGGAGTCCGAGGCCGACCAGCTGGCCCACCTCACCCGCGTCTACGCCACCTGCCCGGCCGTCGCCGAGGTCCGCGCCCGTGCCCGCGCCGCCGCCTCCTGCCCCACCGCTCCCGACCCCGATCCGGTCGCGAGCCCGGTGCGATGAGCCGCCGGACCGGCCGGGGGGCAGCCCGGCCGGGGCGGCGGGCGCTACCGGCGGACGGCCGCCAGCGAGCGCAGCTGCACGTGGACGGCGCCCGGTTCGGTGCCGGTCAGGGCGGCGACCTCGGCGGCGGGCAGGGCGAGGACCAGGTGCAGCAGCAGGACGTCCTGCTGGGGGGCGGTGAGGTGGGCGACCGGGCCGAGCGGGTGCGGGCCGGCCAGGGCGCAGACGTGTCGGCGGACCGCCTGCCAGGCGCAGGCGGCCGGGCTGGCGGTGGCCAGGGCGTCGAGCCAGTGGCCGCTGAGGTCGTCGAAGGCGCCCTGGACGGCCAGCGGGGCGTCGGCCGCGGGGAGCAGCAGGGCGGCGTAGTCGAGGTAGTGGCGCAGGTGGAGGTCGTACAGCGCCCACAGGCCCAGCGCCGGTCCGGTGGCGGCGGTCGTGGTCGTGGTCGTGGTGGTAGCGGTGGTCGGCTGTCGTGGTGGTGTCGGCATGGTTGATTCCCGAGGTGGCGCGGGTGGGTGCTGGTCCGCGGACGGGGCGCTGGTGGCGCGTTCCCGTCCGCGGACCGGGTCACACGAGTACCGGCGGGCCGCCGGCGCCGTCGCGGCCCGTCCCGGCGGAGTGGCCGGGGTGGCCGGCGTCCTCGGCGCGGTCGGCGGCCAGGCTGTTGCGCAGGGTCACCCACAGTTTGAACAGGATGTCCGTCGAGGTGCCGCTGCTGGAGGACTGCATGGCCCGGGTGAACTCCCGTTGGTACGTGCGGGAGTTGACCGGTGCCGGGGTGCGGGCGTTGTTCGTCCGCTCCCAGGCCGCCGCCCACAGTGCGCGGCGGGCCCCCTTGACCCCGCAGACCTCCATGTAGGTGAGGAACACCGCCTTGCGCAGCGGGGCCTCACCCCTGAGGACCAGCGCCAGGGTGCTGGAGGGCAGGCGCCCTCCCCCGGCCCGGGCCCGGCGGTCCAGCTCCTCCAAGGAGGGCCAGTCGGCCTTGCGCCGCATCTCGTGCATCGCCCGTCGCAGGTCGGCGAGGGAGTCGACCTGCTCGGGGTTGAGCCGTCGGGGCGCCCGGCGCTGGGTCCCGGAGGGGCGCGGAACGTGGGCCCAGTAGTTGGCCAGGGTCCACTTGCGGCGGGCCGCCTTGAGGTCGCCGTCGCAGGCCCGGGTGAGGGCCTCGACGACCTCCCAGTTCGGCATGGTCCGGCCGCTGGTGGCCCGTTGCAGGGTGGTCGGGTGGTAGTTGGTCCGGTCGGCGAGCTGACGGTAGGTCAACCCCGCCTCTTCACGCTGCTCGCGCAGCAACGCGGCGAGTCGGCCCAGGGCCGGCTCGGTCGCCGCGATCGGTTTCTCCTGGCGTCCCATCGCGGTCCGGCGTTCCTTCTAGGCCCGCCCCTGCTGGAGCCTGGCATTCAGCAGCAGCCCGCCGGTGGCCAGTTCGAGCGCCGCTGCCGCCGACATGCCCGTCCTCACCAGGGCGGCGGCCACGACGACCACGACGACGACCACGGCCGTCCGCACGGGGCCGGACGACCAGGGCAGGCCCGGTCGCGGCGGCGCCGGGTGGCCGGCGGTGCAGTGGGCGGGGGCGCGCTTCTTCTTCCGCTTCCTCGTCATCGAGGACCTCCTATATCACCGTCTACTCCAATGGACGGGAACTTCGGTGGTTGGCGTCACGCGAGGAACCCGTTTCGCGCAACACTCTGTCAGGCGTACGGGTGATTCCCAATCGGTTCGGTGAACATCGCGAAGATTGATGCGCCAGAATCCCGGGTCCGGCCCGCAATCTCGTCACAACCCTCTGGCATCAGTGCAGTTCAGGAACTCGAAACCGGAATTTGATGCATTTTTGTGCAACTCGCCCTTGTAGCCGTCCTGGCTGAATGTGACGATGTGCAGCAGCGTCATCCAGACCTGCGGGTCAGGAGCCCGGGGGCGCTGTCTACTCCAAATTTTCGGGAACACCGGCAGCGGGCCGTGTTGGCGCATGGGCCCGTCCGAACAGCAGAGACCGCCCGGCCCCAGCGGCCCGAGCGGTCTCTCTGCATTTCCCCGGCCCGAGAGGACCCCGCCCGGTGAACGGCTTCGAGTACCTGCTCGGCATGCTGCTGGCCCAGCCCGTACGGGCCCGGGACGCGCTGCGCGCCCGCCTGCCCACCACCCGCCGGCTGCGCGCCCTGGCCTCCTCCCCGCGGGTCGAGGCGCTGCGGGCCGCCGAGCGCGAGCGGATCCGCCGGCTGGTCGAGGGCCTGGCCACGGTGGAGGGCGTGACGCACCTGCTGACCCGCGTCGCCGACCACTGCGACCGCCCCTCCTCGCTCGGCCTGCTCACCACCACCGCCGAGGGCCGCGGCGTGCTGGTCTGCCGGATGAGCGCCGCCGCCTACTTCGCCACCGGCGAGGACATCACCACCGTCCTGCCCAGGATCGAGGCGGCGGGCCTGGCCGACTGGGGCTTCCCGAACACCTGGGGCGACGAACCGCCGCACTCACCGGGCACGGTCGCCTACGCGCTGCGCTACCACCGCGACCGCGGCCGCTACCCCGACGGCCGGCGGATGCCCGGCCCGAGCCTGTCCACCGCCGACGCCACCCTGGTCTGGGACCTGCCCGGCGTCCCCCGTCCGGACCCGTACTGGCCGCGCACGGGCAGCGACGTGTGCTTCCGGCACGAGCAGATCCCGGCGGACGGCGACCCGGGCGCGCTGCTGCGGGCCGCCCGCGGCGAGGGGCGGGGCCCGGTGCTGGTGCTCACCTTCGGCCGCGACTGGACGGACATCTGCACGTACCACGCCGTGCCGCGCGGGCGCGAACCGGCCTGAGTGAGCGGCCTGAGTGAGTCACCGGTGCGGCCGGGGGCGGCGCCCCGGCCGCACGCACGGTTCAGGTGCTCAGCACTGGGGCCGGCGGCCGTGGTTGGCCCCGCGCCGGGCCCGGGCCTTCTTCTTGCGGCGACGCTTCGACGACATGGCCACTCCTCTCGCAACCAGGACACCCCCGGCTTCCACCGTTCCACACCCGGCCCGCACCGGCCCGCCGGGAGCGGCCGTCACGGGCCCCGGGCGGGGCGGGCGGGGGCGGGGCCTCATGCGCGGGCGGCGCTCCGGTCGAGGGCGGCGCGCCAGGCGGGGCTGTCGACGTAGTGGTTGTCGAAGCGCCCGGCGGAGGCGGCGATCGCGCCCGGGTCGGCCTCGCCGCGCATGACGCGGCCCAGCAGGCGCAGGTAGTCGAAGCGGTCCATGCCCGGGGTGAACACGAACAGGACGTCGGCCTCGGCGCCCGGGGCGGCGGCGAAGGCGTGCGGCGGCACGGCGAGGAAGTCGCCCTCGCCCAGGATCGTGACCTCCTCGCCGACCAGCACCTGCAGCGAGCCGCCGATCACGAAGAACAGCTCCCACGCCCGGGTGTGGAAGTGCGCGGGGGCGCCGGCGGCGCCCTTGGCGAAGGTGGAGCGGTAGCTGGTGAACCCGCCCTCGGTGTGCGCCGAGTCGGCGAGCAGGGTCATGGTGCTGCTCGGGTCGGCGCAGGTCTCGGCCCCGGCGTGGCGGGTCAGCACGGGGGCGGCGGTGGCGGCGGTGCTCGTCGTCGTCATGGGACCAGGCTAGAACCGGAAAGACCGGCCATCAGGTGGCAATCCCACGCCACTTTCATGGGTCAATTCCCGGGGGCGGCGGCCGCCGGCAGACCGGCCCGATGACGACGGACGATCTCCTGCGGCACCAGGACGAACGGCAGGCCGGGTCCGGGCCCGCCTGACCCGTCCGCCCGCGCCACTCCCCCGAACCCGCCTCCCGTCAACGCGGACGGCGCGGGGGCACCCGTTCGGGGGGCGGATGTGCGGCGCGGGCCGCCGTGCCCGTAGCGTCGTCGCTGCACACGGCGTAGGGCGCGGGGAGGGTGTCGGCGATGGCGGGAGTGCCGGTCATGAGGGGTGGGCGGCGGCCCGGGCGGGCGGCTGCGGCCCTGGCGGTGGCGGCGGCGCTGCTGACTGCGTCCGCCTGCGGCGCCTCCCCCGTGCCGGACGGCGCGGGGGACGACGCGGTCGCCGCCGCCGACGGGCGGCCGCTCGCGCTGGTCTACCGGGGCCCGGCGGCCTGTGAGGGCTGCCCGGAGGCGGCGCGGGAGCTGCTGGAGCGCGACGGTTTCGCGGTGCGCTACGTCGGCCCCGAGGAGCGGCTGCGTTTCGGCGCGGGCGTGCTGGCCGGCGCCGCGCTGTACGTGCAGCCGGGCGGCACCAACGGGCAGGAGGTGAGCACCGCGTGGGGCCTGCTGCAGCGCGACCCCGGCTTCTCGCCGGAGCTGGTGCGCGACTACGTCCGGGGCGGCGGGCACTACCTGGGCCTGTGCATGGGCGGCTACCTGGCCGGCGACCCGGGCTACGACCTCCTGCCGGGCGACTCCGGGCAGTACATCCGCTCCCGAGGGGCGACCGTCACCGACGAGCAGGACCGCCTCGTCGACGTCTCCTGGCGCGGCCGCCCGCAGCGGATGTACTTCCAGGACGGCCCGTACTTCGACGTCGACGGCCCGGGCGTGGACGTCCTGGCCCGCTACTCCAACGACCGCGCCGCCGCCGTCACCGCCCCCTACGGCGCCGGCCGGGTGGCGGTCAGCGGCCCGCACCCGGAGGCCCCCGCGGACTGGTACCGCGACTACCACCTGCCCGACGAGTCGAAGACCGGCCTGGGCCTGGGCGGCGACCTGCTGCACGACCTGATGGCTCCCCCCGTTTCCTGACGTTCCGTCACGTCCCGTGCGGGCGGGATTCGGTGGTGCGCCTGCGCGGCGGGTCCCGCGGGGAACCCGGTGCGCAGCCGGGTGCGGGCGCGGGCGCGCGGTGGGAGCCCCCGGGCCCGGCCGGTGGCGCTACCGCCCGGCGGGGTCGAGGACGCGGTCGGCCACCAGGTCCGGCCGGTCGGTCGGCAGGGCGTGGCCGGCGCCGGGCACGATCTCCGTCCGGGCCGAGGGCACGAGGCGGCCGAGGCGCTCGGCGACCGCGTGCGCGTC
Source organism: Kitasatospora sp. NPDC098663 (assembly GCF_044760075.1). NCBI lineage: Bacteria > Bacillati > Actinomycetota > Actinomycetes > Kitasatosporales > Streptomycetaceae > Kitasatospora > Kitasatospora sp. NPDC098663. Next base: position 74,392 of record NZ_JBIWAP010000011.1, read on the forward strand.
GTGCATGGCGCTGCGCTCCCCGAGCAGGAACAGTGCGGGGACGTCCAGGCGGCGCAGTTCCTCGTCGGACAGGACCGGGGGCACCGGGAGCGCGCGGCGGAACCCCATCGACGCGCGCATCAGCGCCATCAGTTCGGTCTCCAGGATGGCGCTGTTGCCGACCAGGCGGGCCAGCCGGGGGCGCAGCGCTCGCGGCGCGGTGGCGGCGAGGCCGCCGGCGATCACCCAGGCGTAGAAGCGGGCGCCCATGTCGGCGAAGCCCGCCGGGTCCACCAGGGTGAGGGAGGCGACCCGCCCGGGGTGGTGGATCTGGTGCTGGAGCGCCAGCCAGCCGCCGTAGGAGCAGCCGACGACCTGGGCGTCCGTCACCTCCAGCGCGGCCAGGAGTTCGTCCAGCCAGGCGGCCGCGTCCCGGCCGTCGGCGATCGGGGCGCTCTGCACGCTCGCGCCCGGTTCGCCGACCGTGTCGACGGCGATGACCGGGCGGTGGCGGGCCAGCGTGTCGATGTAGCGGTGCCACATCAGTGCGTTTCCGCCCGAGCCGGGCAGCAGCACGATCGGCTCGCCGTGCTGCGGGCCGGTGCGGTAGACGCGGGTGGTCCCGAACGCGGTCGGGAGGTCCAGCGCCGTCCGCGGTCCGGGCCACAGTTCCGTCAGGGCCCGCTCGTAGGCGGCGCGAAACCGGTCCCCGGCCTGGTCGTTCTTGAACTGGCTGATTCGCATGATACATGTGTATCACGGCATGATACGGGTGTACCAGGGAGGTCGTTCATGAACGCGCGGGTCGATCACGAGGAACGCCGGCGGCAGATCGCCGAAGCGCTGCTGCGCATCGCCGACACCCAGGGGCTGCAGGCGGCCAGCATGCGGGCGGTCGCCACCGAGGCGGGCGTCTCCCTGCGGCTGGTGCAGTACTACTTCACGACCAAGGAGGGGCTGCTGCTGGACGCGCTGGAGCGGCTCGGCGCCCAGCTCCAGGCCCGCATGGCGGCGTGGATCACCGCGGCCGCCACCCCGCCCACGCCGCGCGGCCTGGTGACCGCGGTCCTGTCCAGCGTCCTGCCCACCGACCCGGAGAGCCGCCGGATCACCCGCACCTACGCCGCGTACTACACGCTGGTGCTCAGCGATCCCGCGCTGGTGGAGAAGCACGGCACGCCCCAGCCCGACCTGCTGGAGGGCTTCCTCGCCAAGCAGGTCCGCGCGGCCCAGCAGGACGGCCAGATCGACCCCGCCAGGGACCCGGAGATGACCGCCGCCGGGCTGCTGGCCATGGTCAACGGCCTCGGCTCCAGCGTGCTCGGCGGCCAGCGCACCGGCGACGCCGCGCTGGCGATCCTCACCCACCACCTGGACGAGCTGTTCCGCGGCCGTCCCCGCGGTGACGCCCCGGCCCCGCCGACCCCCTGACCTGCCGTCCCCGACCTGACCTGCCGTCCCCGACCTGACCTGCCGTCCCTGCCCTGACCTGCCGTCCCCGACCTGCCGACCTCCCGACCTGGTGGCCTCCTGGCGTGGCGGGCCCTCCCGCCGCCGGGGCGGGCCGCCGTTCGGCCGGATCCCGTCCGGCCGCCCCACAGGCGCCCTGTCCGCCCCGGCGCCGGTGCACGAGAATGTGCCGGTCCCGCGCGAGGGGCTGGCGAAGCGTCCAACTCCCCTGCCGGGCAATCCTTTTCCGTTACCGAATGGGGAGGTTCACCGACCGTGTACAGGAGACTTCCGCAAGCCGTGCTGTCGGGTGTGCTGGTCGTGGCCTTCGCGGGAACGACCGCGTGGGCCACGACGACCACGGCGGGCACGGCCCCCGCGCCGGGCATCGCCACCGGGTGCGGAGCCGACGCGACCGCCCAGGGCCTGGCCACCACCGCGCTCCCGAACACCCTGCTGGAGACGCCGCGCTCCGACGGGCGGACCGAACAGTTCCAGCAGTTCTACGACAGTTCGGCGGCCTCCCTCCTGCCCTTCGTCTGGCACCGCTCCCAGGACGCGCCCGGGGGCGCCTACGGCGCCTGGGAGCGCGTCAGCGCCACCCCCGTGGGCCCGAAGCTGTACCAGGTGAGCGCCGTCGAGAACAGCGCCGGCGCCCTGGAGGTGTTCTTCGCCTCCTACGGCGGCTTCTGCCACACCGTCCTGCCCGGGCCCGGCGGCTCCTGGACCCCGACCGAGAACTTCGAGCTGTCACCGCCGCCCTACCACGGCGGGCTCACGCTCTTCAGGGAACGCGACGGCCGGCTGCACGCCTTCGCCTCCGGCGCCGACGCGGGCGCGGCCATGGAAGTGCGCAGCCAGGACGGCGACGCCCAGGACTCCTGGGGCCCGGTGCGCCGGTTGCCCCGGCTGCCGGACCCCAACGCGGGCCTGGGCGCGCCGAGCTCGATCGTCCAACTGCCGGACGGGCGGCTGCGGGTGACCGTCCGCGAGTGGAACCGCGACCGCTCGTGGCGGACCACCGAGGTGGACCGGTTCGTCTCCTGGGAGCCGTGGCAGCTCTGCGCCGACAGCACCTGCGCCTGACGCCCGGGCAGCGGGCGGCGCCCGGACCCGCCCGGGCGCTCGCCCGTCCGGGCGGGCTGCGCTGGCGGCCGGGTGGGGCCGCCGGTATGCCTGGGGGGACGGCGAGGCGGCGGAGAGGACGGCGGGGTGGGCGGCGCGGACGGGAGCGGGGAGCGGGACGGCGGGGGGACGCGGGCGCCCGGCAACCGGGCGGTGGTCCTGGGGGTGCTGGCCTCCACCGCGCTGGTCCTGCTCGCGCAGGCGGCGAGCGGCACCAGCGCCCGGCTGGTGCTGCTGCTGGTGTTCCTGCCGGCCCTGCTGGCGGGGCTGGGGAGCGTCGCGCAGACGGTCGCGGCCTCGGTGTGGGTGGCCGGGGTGGTGGCGGTCAGCACGGTGCTGTTCCCGCCGTCCTCGCTGGCCGCCCGGGTGGGCACCCTGGTGGGGGTGGTCGGCGCCGAGGCGGCCGTGGTCGGGCTGTGCGCGCGGCGGGTGCGGCGCGAGCGGGAGCTGTTCCGGATGCGGCAGACCGCCGTCGCCCTGCAGCGCCAGCTGCTGCGCCCGCTGCCGGTGCTCACCCCCGACGTCCAGCTGTACGGGCTGTACCGGCCGGTGGAGGAGGACGCCCTGGTCGGCGGCGACCTGTACGACATCGCCGACACCCCGTACGGCACCCGGGTGCTGGTGGGCGACGTGCAGGGCAAGGGCCTGCCGGCGATCGGCGCGGGCTTCGCGGTGCTGAGCGCCTTCCGGGAGGCGGCCTTCCGGGAGCCGGCGCTGACCGGCGTCGCGGACGCCCTGGAAGCGGCGGTGGAGCGGCACAACGCGTACGCGGTGCAGGGCGGCGAGAGCGAGCGCTTCGTCACCGCGACCGTGCTGGGCGTGGAGCGCGGCGCGGACGTGCAGGCCGTCAACTGCGGCCACCTCGCCCCCTACCTGCTGCACGGCGGCCGGGTCGAGGCCGTGCCGCTGCCGGCCGGGGTGCCGCTCGGGCTGGCGGAGCTGACCGACGAGGTGCGCACCGTCCGGTGGTTCGCGCTGCCCGAGGACGGCGTGCTGGTGCTGCTCACCGACGGGATCACCGAAGCCCAGGACGCCACCGGCGCGTTCTACCCCGTCGAGCGGGGCCTGGCCGCCCTCGCCGCCTCCCCCGCCGCCCTGCTGCCCGAGGCCCTGGACCGCGAGGCCCGCCGCTGGAGCGGGGGCCGCAGCCGCGACGACGTCACGGTGCTGTCCCTGCGCCGCGCGCCCTGAGGCTGCCCTGGGGCTCCCTCACCGTTCGAGGAACTCCAGCAGGTCGGCGTTGAAGCGCTCCTTGTCGCCGGGGACCATCGCGATGCCGTGCGAGCCGTTCTCGTACACCTTCAGGACGGCGCCGGGGATGATCCGGGCGGCCCGGCGGGCGGTGGCCTCGACGGGGACGATCCGGTCGTCGTCGCCGTGCACGATCAGGGTGGGGATGTCGAACCCGGCCAGGTCCTCGTGGAAGTCGGTGTAGCCGAAGGCGTCCACGCAGTCGACGCCGCCCTCGATGGTCTGGTGCATCGCCATGAACCAGAAGGCGTCCCGGTTGCCCTGGGTGGCGCGGGAGCCGGGGCGGTCGGCGGAGAAGAAGTCGACGGAGGTGTCCTGCCAGAACTGGGAGCGCTCGGTGAGGATGCCGGCCTTGAGGTCGTCGAAGACGGTGCCGGGCACGCCGTGCGGGTTGTCGGGGCCCTGGAGCATGGACGGGGTGATCGCCGACAGCAGGACGGCGGAGCGGATCCGCCCGGTGCCGTGGCGGCCGATGTAGCGGGCGAGCTCTCCGCCGCCCATGGAGTGGGCCACCAGGGTGACGTCACGCAGGTCGAGCCCGGTGAGCAGGCTGTCGAGGTCGTCGGCGAAGGTGTCGAAGTCGTAGCCGCCGTAGACCGGGGCGGAACGGCCGTGGCCGCGCCGGTCGTGGGCGATGGCCCGCAGGCCGGCGTCCGCGACGGCCTTCAGCTGGTCCTGCCAGGCGTCGCCGTTGAGCGGCCAGCCGTGGATGAACACGACGGGGCGCCCGCTGCCCCAGTCCTGGTAGAAGATCTCGACGCCGTCGCGGGTCCTGGAGATGGGCATGCTCCTGCTCCTTCGGGTGGTGCGCCGGGGGTGGGGCGGACTGCCGGCGCGACCTGCCGGGGCGGTCTGCCCGGGGCCTGCCGGGCCTCGGGTTTCATCCAACGGGAGGCGGGTGGGGCCCGCATCCCGCGGCGGCCGGGGCCCGGGCGGGAGCGGAAGCGGCGCTACGCCGTTCGGGTGAGTTCGGGCGGGGGCGGGCGGGTTTCGGGTGAGTTCGGGCGAGCGCGGACGGGTCTCGGGTGAGGGCTGTTCAGCCGCTCTCGCGCATACGGGTGCCGAGGGCGTCGGGGGGCAGCAGCGGCGCCGGGTAGCCGGCCGGGGGCTCGGCGAGCTCCCAGGGGCGATGGACGGCGCGGGCGGGCAGGTGGGCGAGCTCGGGGACCCAGCGGCGCACGTAGGCGCCGTCGGGGTCGTAGCGGTCGGCCTGGCGCAGCGGGTTGAGGACGCGGTTGGGGCGGGTGTCGGTGCCGGTGCCGGCGGCCCACTGCCAGTTGAGCTGGTTGTTGGCGAGGTCGCCGTCGACGAGCAGGGCGAGGAAGTGGGCGGCGCCGGGGCGCCAGTGGTGGCGCAGGCTCTTGGTGAGGAAGGAGGCGGTGAGCAGGCGGGCCCGGTTGTGCATCCAGCCCTCGTCGGCGAGTTGGCGCAGGCCGGCGTCGACGATCGGGTAGCCGGTGCGGCCCTCGCGCCAGGCCTGGAGCTCGCGTTCGTCGTCGTACCAGCGGACGGGGCGGGGGCGGTAGTCGGCGTGGGCGGCGTCGGGGCGGGCCGCGAGGACCTGGTGGTGGAAGTCGCGCCAGGCGAGCTGGCGCACCAGCGCGGCCGCGCCGGGGGTGTCGGACTTCCCGGCGCGGTGGGCGAGTTCGGTGGCGGACAGGCAGCCGAAGTGCAGGTACGGCGAGAGGCGGGAGGTGGCGTCGGCGGCGAGGTCGTCGTGCAACTGCTCGTAGGCGTCCGGGTTCCAGGCGCGCAGGCGGCGGCGGGCGGCGCTCTCGCCGCCGGGGGCGCGGCCCGGGGAGGTGCCGGCGGGGGCGGCGGGCAGCGGGGCGCTCGCGGGGCCGTCGGGGGTGGCGAGGGTGCGGGGGGCGGGCAGGACGGTGCGCCGGGGGGCCTGCTGCCAGGCGCGGTGGTAGGGGGTGAAGACGGCGTAGTGGTCGCGCCCGGCCGGGGTGACGAGGCCGGCGGGGACGATGGTGAGCGCGGCGTCGTGCAGGTGCAGGCGCTCGCCGAGGGCACGGCGCAGGGCGTGTTCGCGGCGGGTGGCGAAGGCGGAGACGCCGGCGTTGGTGTGGACGGTGTCGGCGCCGCACTCGGCGGCCAGGCGGGCGGCCTGTTCGGCGGGGTCGCCGTGGCGCAGGACCAGGCGGGAGCCGGCGGCGCGCAGCGCCCGGTCGAGGTCGGCGAGGCTCTCGGCGAGGAAGGCCTGCCGGTTGGGGGCGGCGAAGCCGGCCCGGGCGATGGCCGGGTCGAGGACGAACAGGGGGACGACCTCGTCGGCGCGGGTGCGGGCGGCGTGCAGGGCGGGGTTGTCGTGCAGGCGCAGGTCCTGGGTGAACAGGACGACGGCGGTGCTCATCGGGGGCCTCGTGCGGTGGGGTGCGGGTGGGGACGGGGAGGACAGGGGTGTCGGACGGCGGGCCGGGCGCGTTCGGTGATGTTGCGGGCCATGGCGCCGAACACCAGCGCGTGGAAGGGCGCCACCGACCACCAGTAGAGGTGGCCGGCCAGTCCGTGCGGGTGGAACAGCGCCCGCTGCTGGTAGAGCGCGCCGCCGTCGCCGTCGGGCGTCACGCGCAGTTCGAGCCAGGCCAGGCCCGGCAGGCGCATCTCGGCGCGCAGCCGCAGCAGGTGTCCGGGTTCGATCTCCTCGACCCGCCAGAAGTCGAGCGCGTCACCGACCCGCAGCCGGTGGCGGTCGCGGCGGCCCCGGCGCAGGCCGACGCCGCCGGCCAGGCGGTCCAGGCGGCCCCGCAGGGCCCAGGCCAGCGGCAGGGAGTACCAGCCGTTCTCGCCGCCGACGCCCTCCACCACCCGCCACAGCGCGGCCGGGTCGGCGGCCACCCGGCGCCGGCGCAGGTCCTGGTAGAGGCTGCCGCCGGCCCAGTCGGGGTCGGTGGGCAGCGGGTCGCTGGGCGCGCCGGGCAGGGAGGCGGAGGACCAGCGGGTGGAGACCTGGGCGTCGCGGATGCGCCGCAGGGCCAGTTCCACGGCCCGGTCGAAGCCGGTCAGGCCCTCGGGCGGGTCGGGGATCCAGCGGGCGATGTCGTGTTCGCGGCACACCACCTCGTGGCGCAGCGACTCCACCAGCGGTCGGGCGAGCGAGCCCGGTACGGGGGTGACCAGGCCCACCCAGTGGCTGGACAGGCGCGGGGAGAGCACGGGCACCGGCACGATCAGGCGCCGGGGCAGGTCGGCGACCTCGGCGTAGTGACGCATCATCAGCCGGTAGGTGAGCACGTCGGGCCCGCCGATGTCGAAGATGCGGTCGACCTCGGGGGGCAGGGCGGCGGCGCCGACCAGGTAGCGCAGCACGTCGCGTACGGCGATCGGCTGGATGCGGGTGTCGACCCAGCGGGGGGTGACCATCGCCGGGAGCCGTTCGGTCAGGTGGCGCAGCATCTCGAAGGAGGCCGAGCCGGAACCGATGATCACCGCGGCCCGCAGTTCGGCGGTGGGGACGCCGCCCGTGCGCAGGGCGCGGCCCACTTCGGCGCGCGAGCGCAGGTGGGCCGACAGGTGCGGTTCGGGGACTCCGGCGGGCAGCAGTCCGCCGAGATAGACGATGCGCCGGGTGCCGGCGGCGGCGGCCGCCTCGGCGAAGGTCTCGGCGGCCTGCCGGTCCCGGGTCTCGAAGCCGGGCCCGGTGCCCAGGGAGTGGACCAGGTAGTAGGCGGCGTCGATGCCGTCGAAGGCCGCGGGCAGGGTCTCGGGGCGGGTGACGTCCCCGGTGACGGCCTCCACGTCGGCCCGCCAGGGCTGGTCCCGCAGCCGGAGCGGGTCGCGGACCAGGCAGCGCACCCGGTACCCGGCGGCGAGCAGTTCGGGCACCAGGCGCCCGCCGATGTAGCCGGTGGCGCCGGTGACCAGGCAGTGCGGGCGCGTCCGGGTCGGCTCGTCCACCTGCGGCTCCTCTCGTGCGGGCGGGTGCGCCCCCCGTGCCCCGCCAGGCGCGGGGGGCGCTGCCGGGGTGTTCGGAGCGGACGCGGCCGGGGATTGGACGGGGGCGGATCGGCGGGGTCTGATCGGCCGGGGCGGCCCGTGGCTTCGAGTCTTCCAGGGGTCTCCTGCGGGCGCCCGGGCGTGCGCGCGGGGGCGGGAAAGGCGGGGCGTGCGCGGGGCCGGGAATCCGGGCGGGCGCGGGGCCGGGAATCCGGTGTCCTTGGCGGGCAATCCGCGCCGGGTGCGGCTTCGAACGCCTGACGTCGCCGTGTTCCGTCGGCCCGGCCGGGTGTCCGCCCGGCCGGGACTCCCTGGAGGTCGTGCCATGCCCACCGTCCACTGGCCGGGGCTGTCGCCCGTGTGTCGCGAGCGCGAGGCGGCCGGATGAGTACGGTCGTTCACCTGTCCGGGCCGGGGCGTCCGGGCACCGACCTCAAGGAGCTGCTGAGCAGGACCGCGCGCGGCGACCAGGAGGCGTTCGGCCGGCTGTACGACGCGGTGGCGGGCCCGGTACTGGGGCTGGTCCGCCGGGTGCTGCGGGATCCGGCGCAGTCCGAGGAGGTCGCGCAGGAGGTGATGCTGGAGGTGTGGCGCACCTGCGCCCGCTACCGGCCCGAGCGCGGGGAGGTGCTGGCGTGGGTGCTGACCATCGCCCACCGCCGCGCCGTGGACCGGGTGCGGGCGGCGCAGGCGGCCGCCGACCGCGACCGGCGGGCCGCCGCCGCCTCGCACACGCCGGCGTTCGACGAGGTCGCCGAGCAGGTCGAGGGGCGGCTGGAACGCGAGCAGGTACGGCGCTGCCTGAACGGGCTGACCGAGCTGCAGCGGGAGTCGATCACGCTGGCCTACTACCGCGGGTACACCTACCCGCAGGTCGCCGAACTGCTCGGCACCCCGCTGGGCACCGTCAAGACCCGGATGCGCGACGCGCTGATCCGGCTGCGCGACTGCCTGGGAGTGGGAGCATGAGCGGCGCCGACCTGCACACGCTGACCGGCGCCTACGCCGCGCACGCCCTCGACGCGGACGAGCGCGCGCAGTTCGAGCGCCACCTGGCGCAGTGCCCGGCCTGCGCCCGGGAGGTGGCCGAGTTCACGGCGACGCTGGCCAGGCTGGGCGCCGCGCAGGCCGTCGCGGTGCCCGGGGAGCTGAAGTCGCGGGTGATGGGCGCGCTGGACACCGTCCGGCAGGAGGCCCCGCGCGCCGCGGCCGGGCCCGACGGCGCCCGGCGCCCCGGGCGGCTCGCCCGCGGCTGGCCGCGGCTGGCGCTGGCGGCCTGTCTGGCGGCGGCCGCGGCCCTCGGCGGCGTGGCCGTCCAGCAGCACCGGGAGGCGGACCGGGCCAGGGCCCTCGCCGCCGCGCTGCAGCGGCACCAGGACCAGGTCACCGGGCTGCTGACGGCACCCGACGCCCGGCGGGCGAGCGGCCCGGCGGCCGGCGGCACCGGCAGCGGGGCGGTGGTCTGGTCGCACGGCCGGGGCCGGGCCGTCCTCCTGACCTCCGGCCTGCCCGCCCCGGCGGACGGCACGACGTACGAGCTGTGGTTCGACGACGGCGCCGCGATGCGCCCGGCGGGGCTGATGCCCCGGGGCGACGGCGCGTTCCTGCTGGACGGCCCGCTGGACGGTGCGCGCGGCATCGGCGTCACGGTGGAGCCCTCGGCCGGTTCCGCGCACCCCACGGGGGCGCCGGTCCTGCTGATCCCGTTCACCTGAGGGGCCGAACCGGGTCGGTCAGGTCGGGGTCGGGAGACGGTGAGGGTGCCCGTCGAGGGCGCCTCGGGAGTCCCGGGGCGCCCTTGAGCGGCCTCGGCCCGGGGCACCGGGGCCGAGGCCTCCCGGCGGTCCGGCCCGTTCCGCCTTCCGTCGGCCTCCCGTCCGCGGCCCGTCCGCGGCCCTCGGCCGTGGCCGGGAGGTGTCACCCGGCCAGAGCAATGTCACCCAATCGGGGGATATCCGGACTCGCACCCATCCGGTGGAGCCGGACCGCCGAATGAGGACCGTGACCGATGAGACGAACAGCCGCCCGCCTGGCGCCCTCCCCCGAGCACGCACCCGTGCCGCCGGGCCGGCCGTGGCGGCGCTGTGCGGGCTGGCGGCCGCCGCCGCGGCCGTGGGAGCCGGTGAGGCGGCGGCGGCGTTCACCCGCCCCCAGGCCTCACCGGTGGTGGCGATCGGCTCGGCGGCGATCGACCTCGCGCCCACCGCCGTCAAGGCGTGGGCGGTCCAGCGGTTCGGCACCGGCGACAAGGCGGTCCTGCTGGGCGGGATCTACACCGTCATGGGCCTCGCGGCCGCGGCCCTCGGCGTGCTGGCCGTACGCCGTCGCGGCGCGGCCGCCGCCCTGTTCGCGGCCTTCGGCGGCCTCGGCGCCTGGGCCGCGCTGGCCCGCCCGCAGGCCGTCCCCACCGACCTGCTGCCCTCCGCCGCCGCGGCGGGCGGCGCGGTCGCCGCGCTGTGGTGGCTGACCGGACGCCCTTGCCTTCTCCCGGGCCCGGTCCGGCCGGGCGGGCCCGGGCGGCGGCGCGTCCTGGCGGCCGGCGCCACGATCGGCGCGGCCGCCGCCCTCGGCACGGCCGGACGCGTCCTGTCCGACCGGCGCGGCGACGTCAGCGCGGCCCGCGCCGCCGTCCGCCTGCCACCGCCGCTGCGCCCGGCGCCGCCGCTGCCGCGTGCCGTCGGCGCCACGGTCCCCGGTCTGCCCCCGTTCATCACCCCCACCGCCGACTTCTACCGCGTCGACACCGCCCTGACCCTGCCGCGCATCGACCCGCGCGCCTGGTCGCTGCGGCTGCACGGCCTGGTCGACCGCCCGCTGCTGATCGGCTTCGACGACCTGCTCGCCCTCGGGCTGGAGGAGCTGGACCACACCCTGTCCTGCGTCTCCAACGAGGTCGGCGGCCCCTATGCGGGCACCACCCGCTGGCTCGGCGCCTCGCTGCCCGCCCTGCTGCGCCGCGCCGGCGTCCGCGCCGGCGCCGAGCAGCTCGTCGGCCGCTCGCAGGACGGCATGACGATCGGCACCCCGGTCGAGACGCTCCTCGACGGGCGCCGGGCGCTGCTCGCGGTGGCGATGAACGGCGAGGCACTGCCCGTCGAACACGGCTTCCCCTGCCGCACGGTGGTGCCCGGCCTCTACGGCTACACCTCGGCCACCAAGTGGCTCGTCGACCTGGAGGTGACCACCTTCGCCGCCCGCGACCCGTACTGGGTGCGGCGCGGCTGGGACCGCACCGGCGAGGTCCGCACCGCCTCGCGGATCGACGTGCCCGCGCCGTTCGCCCGCGTGCCGCCCGGCGACGTGACGGTGGCCGGCACCGCCTGGGCCACCCACCGCGGCATCGCCGCCGTCGAGGTGCGCGTCGACGGCGGGCCCTGGCGGCAGGCCGAACTGGCCGCCGACGCCGGGCCCGACCTGTGGCGCCAGTGGACCCACACCTGGACCGGCGCCGCCCCCGGGACCCACCGCCTGGAGGCCCGCGCCACCGACGGCACCGGGGCCGTCCAGCCCGAGACCCGCACACCTCCCTACCCCTCGGGCGCGACGGGCTGGCACAGCGTCGTCGTCACCGTCACCTGACCCCACCCCACGACCTCCCCACCCCTTCGGCATCCGGGATCCGCCCGATGCCTCCGACAGGAGAATCCGTCCATGAACACGACCGTCCTGGTCCGCAAGCCCTTCGCCGCCGTGCTCGCCGTCGGCCTGCTGGCCGCCGCCCTCAGCGCGTGCAGCAGCAGCGGCGGCGGCAGCGCGAAGTCCTCGGACACGGCCAAGAGCACCACCGCGGCCGCCGCGCCCCAGCCGTCCAGTGCCCCGGCCGCCGAACAGGTGACGTCCGGGCAGCCGTTCGGCACCGCGTGCGCGGCCGTCCCCAAGGACGGGGCGGGCAGCTTCAGCGGCATGGCCAAGGACCCGGTCGCCACCGCCGCCTCCAACAACCCGCTGCTGTCCACCCTCGTCACCGCCGTCAAGCAGGCCGGCCTGGTCGACACCCTCAACTCCGCGAAGAACATCACCGTCTTCGCCCCCACCAACGACGCCTTCGCCAAGCTCCCGAAGAAGGACCTCGACGCCGTCCTCGCCGACAAGGACAAGCTCACCAAGATCCTCACCTACCACGTCGTCCCCCAGCGCCTGGCTCCCGCGGCGCTCGCCGGCGGGCACAAGACCCTGGCCGCCGACGACCTCACCGTGACCGGCGCCGCCCCGGACTTCACCGTCAACTCCGCCGCCAAGGTGCTGTGCGGCGACGTCCAGACCGCCAACGCCACCGTCTACATCGTCGACACCGTCCTGATGCCCGCGTCCTGACCCGGCATCAACCCATGAACCGCGGCCCCCGGCGAACAACCCCCCGGTAGCCGGGGGCCGCACCCCCACCTCCCCCGCCCCCACCCCGCCGGCTTACCCACCAGGCAAATATGTAGACCGACCGACATATTCTCCCCCACGTCTGACAGGCCCGCCCGTGCACAGGAAGTCGGACCCGCCGACTTCCTGTGCACGTTGGCGTGGGCGGCACTGCGGCACTCACGAGGGAAATATGTAGACCGACGACCGACCTACACATTTCTTCTCGGCCGCGCTTCCGGCCGCGCGAGAAGTCGACAGGTCCGACTTCTCGCACACGCCGCACCGCTCCCGCTTCCCGGCTGCCCACCCCGCCCCGCCCACTGTGCGCGCAGTCGAATCTGTAGACCGGCCGATATATTTTTTCCCGTTCGCAGCGCCCCGCCCCGCACAGGAAGTCGGGCAGGCCGACTTCCGGTGCGCACTGCGGGCGCGATCAAATCTGTAGACCGGTCGGTATATTCACTCCGGAACCAGCGGTGCGGGCCTGCGGGCGGGTGGGCAAGGCTGTGCGGCGCACGTGTCGCGGTTCCGCAGGGGCGGGGGTTCAGCGCAGCAGGTGCTCCAGCTGGTCGAGGGCGGTGGGCAGGTCGCGGGGGCGCAGGGCGCCCGGGGGGCGGCGGGGGCCGGTCCAGCCGGGGCCGGCCGTCAGGACGACGGGACGGGTGCGGGCACCGCAAGGGCCCCAGGCGGTCTCGGCGACACGGCGGGCCAGGGCCCGGTCGGCGGTGCGGGCGACCTGGGACCACAGCAGGACAGCGGGCGGGCCGGTGCGGCGGACCGCTTCCAGCAGGGCTTCGGTCGGCAGGGCCGGGCCGAACATCCGAAACGGCAGACCCCGTTCGGCCAGCCCCGCAGCCAGCGCCTCCAGCGGCAGGGCGTGCAGTTCGGCGGGCATGCCCGCGAGCAGGACGGCCGGGCCCTGCGGCGGCTCGACCCGGTCGGCGGCGCGGCGCAGAGCGGCGGCGACGTGCCAGGACAGCAGGTGCTCGACCTCGACGTAGCGCTCACCCTCGGCGGCCCACTTGCGGCCGGCGGCGCGCAGCGCGGGCATCATCACCTCGGTCCAGGCGGCGACCGGGCCGAGGGTGTCGACGCTGTGTCGCAGGATCCGGGCGAGCTCGGGGGCGTCGAGGCGAACGGCCGCGCGGGCCAGCCCCCGGCATTCGGGGCGGACGGTGCCGACGGGCAGGGTGTTCCCGCCGCCGCGGGTCGGCGCGCCGGCCGGCGGCCCCGGCGGCCCGGACGGCTCGGACGGCCCGGACGGCCCTGACGCCTCGGAGCCCTCTGACGGCCCGGACGGTCCCGGAGCCTCGGCGGCGAGGGCGAGGCGGGCGGCCTCGGCCGGGGTGACGCCGCGGGCGGTCAGGCGGCACATCTCTGCCAGGACGGCGACGTCCCGCGGGCTCCACTGGCGGTGGCGCCCCGGGTCGCGCCGGGCGGGGCCGATGCCGTAGCGGCGCTCCCAGGAGCGGACGGTGGTCGGGGAAACGCCGAGCATGCGGGCGAGGGCACCGGTGGTCAGGCTGGCCTGGGCCGGCGGCCGGCCGGCGGAGGCAGGCGCGGAGACGGGGACCGGGACGGGGACGGGGACGGGCACATGCGTGAGCCTATGCGGGGCAGGCCGAGGCGGCGGGCGTCGCGGATGCGGGCGGCAAGCAGTGCTCGTTCCCCGGGAAGCCATCGGCGCTGCGCAGGAAGTCGGGCCAGTCGACTTCCTGCGCAGCACCGCGATCGCGGGTTCGGGGGGAATATGTAGGTCGGTCTACAGATTTGGCAGGCAGGTGTGGGCGCGGGGTTGTGTCGGGTGGGGTGGGGGGTCGGCGAGTTGGGTGCGCAGGCGTAGCAGGGCGTCGCGGATGCGGGTCTTGACGGTGCCGAGCGGGGCGCCGAGGGCTTCGGCGGCCTGGGCTTGGGTGCGGCCGCCGTAGTAGACCAGCAGCAGGCATTCGCGCTGGACGTCGGTGAGGGTGGCCAGGGCGCGGCGGAGCCGTTCGCGTTCCCGGCCGCGGTCCAGGTCGCGTTCGACCTGGTCGGCGACCTCGTCGAAGACCGGGGTGTAGGCGCGCAGGGCGGCGGTGCGGTCGCGGTCGGCGGTGGCCTGGGCGGAGCGGACCCGGTCGACGGCGCGCCGGTGGGCGAGGGTGAGCATCCAGGGCAGGACCTCGCCGCGTTCGGGGCGGTAGCGTGCCGCCTCCCGCCACACCTGTAGGAACACCTCCTGGGTGACTTCCTCGGCCTGGGCGTGGTCGCGCAGCACCCGCAGCACGAGGCCCAGTACGGTCCCGGCGGTGGCGGCGTACAGCTCCTCGAAGGCCCGCTCGTCGCCGCCGGCCACGCGTGCCGCCAGGGCGCGCAGCCCGGCCCGTCCGCCGTCGCCCGGGGGTTCGGTGCCGGGGGGTTCGATGCGGGGCGTCTCGTCTGCCGGGGGCCGGGGTGTCGGAGGCCGGGGTGCCGGGGGCCGGGGTGCCGGGCGGTCGATCAGTGCGTGCACACTGCGACCGTCTCGGAGCGGCCACCGCCCGGGCTACTCGCATCGTTTGCGCATCGTTGTGCCCGCGTACGTGCTCCCCGGGCTGCCGTGGCGGTCCGTCCCGTCCGGCTCGTTCGGCTCGTTCGGCCTGTTCGGTCTCGAAGCGTTGCGAGCCGCGTCACTTTCGCGGTGGCGGTGCAGCAGGGCGGTGCCGGGGGCCGTCATGGGGGCGAAGGTGACGGCGGAACAGTGAAGAGAGCCAGGGCGGCGGGTGAGGCTGCGCAGGGCCAGTCCCGGGATCGACTTCGTCGAGTGGGCGGGCCGCGGACTGGGCCGGCCGGGTGAGGGCGACGCGGTGCCGGGCCCCTTGCCCCGGCCCCCCTGCTGCGGGCCCCACCAGCGGCGATCTAGGGTGCAGGCATGATCTCCTCACCGATATCCGGCCCCGACCAGGCGATGCGGGTGCTGATGGAGGGCAATGCCCGTTTCGTCGCGGGCAGCCCGGAGCACCCCAACCAGGACGCCGGGCGCAGGGCCGCCCTCGCTCCGGCTCAGCGGCCCTTCGCGGTGCTGTTCGGCTGTTCGGACTCCCGGCTGGCGGCCGAGATCATCTTCGACCGGGGGCTGGGCGACCTGTTCGTGGTGCGGACGGCCGGGCACGTCACCGGGGCGGAGGCGCTGGGCAGCATCGAGTACGGGGTGAGCGTGCTGGAGTGCCCGCTGGTGGTGGTGCTGGGGCACGACTCGTGCGGCGCGGTGGGCGCGGCGATGGAGGCTCTGGACCAGGGGCGGCTGCCGGGCGGGTTCGTGCGGGACGTGGTGGAGCGGGTCACCCCGAGTGTGGTGTCGGCCCGGGCCGCAGGCATCGAGGACCCGGACGGGATCGTCGACGAGCACATCCGCCAGACCGTGGACCTGCTGCTGGAGCGTTCCCAGTTGCTGGCCGCCAAGGTGGCCGAGGGCTCGGCGGCCGTCGTGGGTCTGTCCTACCGGCTGCGCGACGGCCAGGCCCGTACGGTGGCCGCTCGCGGTCCGGTCAGCGCCGCGTTCTGACGGCCGGCCCGTACGGGCGCTGAACCCGCCCGTACGGCCGAACCGGCGTGTCGGGTCGGCAGTGCGTGTCGGGCCGAGCCGGCGCGTGCGGGGCCGTCCGGCGTAGCGCCGTCCGCCGGGGCCGGGAACGCCGGGGCCGGGAACGCCGTGTCCGATCACCGCCAGCGCCCTCCTCCCGGGCGGGGGCAGAGTCGGAGGCCGGCAACGGTTTCCCACTCAAGGACGGCATTCCCGTGCACAAGGCCACCGATCTCAAGGTCCTCTACTTCGGCACCCCGGTGGTGCTGATCAGCTCGCGCAACGAGGACGGCAGCACCAACCTGGCGCCGATGTCCTCGGCGTGGTGGCTGGGGCAGTCCTGCGTGCTGGGCCTCGGCAACACTGCCCAGACGGCCGTCAACCTGCGGCGCGAGGGCGAGTGCGTGCTGAACCTGCCCTCCTCCGGGCAGGTCGACGCCGTCGACGCCCTCGCGATGCTGACCGCCAACCCGGATCTGACCGAGCGCCGGCGGCAGCAGGGCTACCGCTTCGAGCGGGGCAAGTTCGCCGTTGCCGGGCTCACCGAGCAGCCGTCGGAGCTGGTGCGGGCGCCGCGCGTCGCCGAGTGCCCGGTCCAGTTGGAGTGCCGGTTGGTGGCGGCCACGCCGCTGGCGGGCAACCCGCACTGCACCGCCTTCGAGGTCACTGTGGTGCGCGCGCACGTCGAGGAGCGCCTGCTCGTGCCCGGTACGGACCACTACGTGGACCCGCTCGGTTGGGATCCGCTGATCATGAAGTTCTGCGAGTTCTTCGGCGACGGGCGCCGGCTCGCCCCCTCCCGCCTCGCCGAGGGCTGGCAGATGCCGGGCCGCCTGCCCGTCGGTGTCCGGGCCTGATACCCCGCCGTGGGTCCGCGAGCCCCCGCCGCCCGCCCGGCCGTCCGACGAGCCGTCCGCCTACCCGACCACCCGGCCGAGCGACCATCCGGCCGAGCGGCCGATCGCCTAGTCGGCCGCCGCGGTGGGCACGAGGTCGTGGAGCAGGAAGTGGAGCTCCGTGTCGTCCGTCGACTCCATCCACAACCCGTCGGCGTCGAGCACCGAGGCCGCGACCGTCCGCGCCTCGGCGACGAGTTCGGGGTGGGAGTCGAAGCCCGGCCACGGCAGGACGGGGAAGTCGTTGTCCTCGCCGAAGCGCCGCACCCGTTCGATGTCGCCCAGGACGGCGGGCGGCAGCGACTCGTTCGCCCAGGACCACAGCCAGGTCTGCCGGGCGAGGCTGACGCTGCCGATCATCGTGAGCCGGCCGGTGAGGAACACCGCGCTCTTGCGCGACCACTTCCTCCTGCGCGACCAGGTGATCCGCGCGTCGTCCATCGACCAGTGGTACTGCACGTCACCGGACAGTCCGAAGCGCTCGACCATGAGGGCCTGCCGCGAGCCGGCACGTTCGCGAGCCGCGATCACGACGCCTTCCCACCGGGAGTGGTCGTGCTTCGAGTGGTCGTCCACCGTGCCTCCTCGTACGGAACTGCCGGCAAGATCATCCCATCCGGCCCGCTGCTCCGTCCGGGCCCGTCGGCCCCACCCCGGCGTGATCCGGAGGAGAGCCCTACGCGCTGGCCCCGCAGGAGTCGCAGACGCGGGTGGCGGGCAGTTGGAGGAAGCAGGAGGGGCAGATCGCCGGGGGGCGGGGCGGGGTGGCGGCGGCCGCCTTGCGGTTGACGGCCGCTTGCAGGCGCGGGGCCAGGGCGGGGGTGCCGCCGTCGGCGGGCAGTTGGGCGCCGAAGTGCCGGTAGCAGGCGAGGCGGGCGGCGGCGGCGTGGTGTTCGCGGTCCATGTCCGCTGCCAGCGGCGGCTGTCCGGCCACGGCCAGCACTTCCTGGTAGCCGACGCCGACCATGCCGTCGGTGGAGTGGACCACCAGTGCGGTCAGCGGCGGGTCCCCGCGGCGGTGTGCCTCGCGCACCACCAGGGCCAGGACCTTGCCGATCCAGGTCCGCTGGTGCACCCGGGTGCGCACGCCGGCCGCCTCCTGCACGGTCTCGGCCAGTTCCGAGTAGGTGATCACCGCGTGGTAGCGGCGGGCCACGTCCACCAGGGCCGGGTAGGCGGCCCTGGTCCAGGCGACCTGGGCCTGGGTGGAGCTGACCGCCGAACCGTCCGCGACCCGCCAGTAGCCGCGCTGTTGCTGTTCCATTCGACCGCCCCTGAAACCTCGTCCGCCGGCCCCCGCCGGGAGCGAGGCTACCCCGCCCCGTGGCGCCCCGGGCCGCCGGGGGCTTGACTTCAAGTGCTGTTGAAGTCGTCGAATGGGTCCCGACCGCAGCCGTACGGGCATCGCGGTCGATGCCCCGCCCGTACGGAACGACCCGGGTCCGGGGCCGCCTGCTTCCCGATCGTGCCGCAGGCGGCCCCGGTCCGGTCGTCGTCCGCCGGCCCTCCACCCGCCACGGGGCGCAGGCCGGGCATCACCAGCAGAACCGGGGCCGGGCGTCACCCAGCAGAACCGGGGCCGGGCGTCACCCGGCAGAGCCGGGCGACGGGCTCAGGCCGCGGCTTCGGCGAGGGTGTGCGCGACGAGGGCGTTGGCGTGGCCGTGGCCCAGGCCGTGCTCGGTCTTGAGCCAGGCGACGAGCTCCCTGTGCTTGCCGAGCGGGGAGGCGCGGATGAGGCCCTTCCACTCGGCGACGGGTCGGCCGTACTTCTTCTCGATGGACGGGAAGTAGCTGGCGGGGCCCTTGGCGGGGGTGGCGGTCATGGTCGGTACGCCCTTTCGAAAACGGATGCGGTCGCGGTCTCCAGAGGTAGGACCGCGACCGCATCGTCAACTCATCGCCCAGCGGGAGTGATCTGCGTCATACTCCGACCTTGCGCTTGGCCCGCCGCCCGGTGACGGGGGCGGAGGCGAGGGCGGGCGCGGGGTCGGCGTTCCAGGCGGCGACGGGGTTGCCGAGCCAGCGGGTGGTGCCGGGGACGTTCTCGCCGCGCATGACCAGGGAGGCGGGGCCGACGGTGGTGCCGGCGCCGAGGGAGGAGTTGAGCAGGACGATGGAGTGCGGGCCGGTGGTGGAGCCGGGGCCGAGGTGGACGGGGCCCAGGCGCATGACCCGGTCGTGGAAGAGGTGGGTCTGCAGGACGGTGCCGCGGTTGACGCTGGCGCCGGCCTCGACGGTGACGAGGTCGCTCTCGGGCAGCCAGTGGGTCTCGCACCACACGCCGCGCCCGATGTGGGCGCCGAGGCTGCGCAGCCAGGCGTTGAGGTAGGGCGTGCCGGTGATGCTGGAGCCGCCGAAGGGCATGGCGAGTTCCTCGACGAAGCTGTCGTAGAGCTCGTTGCGCCACACGAAGGTGGACCACAGGGGGTGTTCGGCGACGCGGAAGCGCCCGACGAGGAGCCACTTGGCGGCGGTGGTGACCAGGCAGGCGACGACGGCGGCGCCGATGAGGACGAGGCCGGCGGCGGCCAGGGCGCGCGGGAGGCCGTAGTCGTCGCGCAGTTCCTGGAGGGTGGCGAGGACGAGGTCGCCGAGGAGGGCGGCGAGGACGATGGGCAGCAGGCGGCACAGTTCGACGCCGGCGCGGGCCCACATCAGGCGCCGGGGCGGGTTGTAGGTGCGGGCGTCGCCGCCGGCGGCCGCGACGCGCGGCAGGGCGAAGGCGGGGCGGCCGAGCCAGGAGGAGCCTTCGGGGGCGTTGACGGGGGTGTCGGACAGGACGCCGACGAGGGAGTTGTCGGGCAGTCGGCGGCCGGGGCCGACGATGCCGGAGTTGCCGACGAAGGAGCGGCGCCCGACGTGCGAGGGGCCGATGTGCAGCCAGCCGGCGCGCAGTTCGTAGGGGGCGACGAGGGTGTCGTCGGCGAGGAAGGCGCCGTCGTCGACGCGCATCAGGCCGGGCAGGGCCAGGACGGTGGAGGCTTCGACGCGGCGGCCGACCTTGGCGCCGAGCAGGCGCAGCCACACCGGGGTGAAGAGGCTGGCGTAGAAGGGGAAGAGGGTGCGCCGGGCGGTGTCGCTGAGCCGGGTGACGGCCCAGGCGCAGTAGGCGACGCGGCCGTGGGCGGGGTGGAAGCCGGGGCGCAGCGGGATGGACAGGAGGCGGACCATGATCGCTATCAGCGTGGCGTGGCACACCAGGGTGAGGGCGGCCAGCGGGATGGTGGCGGGCAGGAGTTGGAGGAGGGCCGCGGTGAGGGTGCGGTCGGTGTCGACCATCGTGAAGACGATGGCGAGCGCGGGGAGGGCGGCGATGATCGGCAGGAGGCCGAAGACGGTCAGGCCGACGCCGTAGGCGAGGTTCCAGAAGCGGGAGCGGGGGGTGGCGGCGGCCGCGGGCCAGGTGGTGCGGGCCTCGGTGGAGGGCCGGGCCGGGGAGCCGTGCCAGTGTTCGCCGGCGGGTACGGCGCCGGTGACGCAGGAGCCGGGGGCGATGTCGGCGCCGGCTCCGATGCGGGCGCCGGGCATGAGGGTGGAGCGGCCGCCGATGCGGGCGCCGTCGCCGATGTCGATGTGGCCCAGGTGGAGGGTGTCGCCGTCGAGCCACCAGCCGGCGATGTCGGCTTCGGGTTCGACGGTGGCGCCGGCGCCGATGCGGGCGAGGCCGGTGACGGGGGGCAGGGTGTGCAGGAGGACGCCGGTGCCGATGCGGCAGCCGAGCGCGCGGGCGTAGCGCAGGGCCCAGGGGGTGCCGGCGAGGGCGCCGACGCCGAAGAGGGTGACGGCGCGTTCGGCGGCCCACAGTCGCAGGTGGGCCTGGCCGCCGCGGGGGTGGCTGCCGGGGCGCAGGCCGGCGGTGAGCAGGCGGGCGGTGCCGGCGGCGAGGAGGGTGCGGCCGGGGGCGCTGTAGAAGAGGAGGAGGCCGGCGGCGACGGGCCACCAGGAGCTGTGCGGGGCCCAGCTGAGGTGGTTGCCGATGAGGTTGTCGAAGGCGGTGAGGGCGAGGATCCAGCGCAGTCCG
Source organism: Kitasatospora sp. NPDC098663 (assembly GCF_044760075.1). Lineage (NCBI taxonomy): Bacteria > Bacillati > Actinomycetota > Actinomycetes > Kitasatosporales > Streptomycetaceae > Kitasatospora > Kitasatospora sp. NPDC098663. The sequence continues at coordinate 94,954 of NZ_JBIWAP010000011.1, forward strand.
GAGATGCCGAAGACGCCGAGCAGGATGAGGGTCTGCCACAGGCCGGCGCTGGCGGGGGTGCGGCGCACGGTGCGGGCGGGGGCGGGGGTGGGGGTGTGTGCGGCGGCGCCGGTATGAGGGGGGCCGGCGAGGTTGTCGAGGTAGTCGGCGAGGTCGCCGAGGACGGGGTGGGCGTAGAGGTCGGCGACGGAGACGCCGGGGTGGCGGGTGCGCAGTTCGGAGACGAGGCGGGCGGCGGTGAGGCTGGAGCCGCCGAGGGCGAAGAAGTCGTCGCCGTGGCCGGGGGCCATGCCGAGCATGCTCTCCCAGCGGCCGGCGAGCCAGCCGGCGGTGCCGTCCAGGGGGGCGGCGGTGCCGGGGGTGGCGGTGCCGGTGGTGGCGAGCGGCCAGGGCAGGGCGTTGCGGTCGACCTTGCCGGAGGTGCGGGTGGGCAGGGAGTCGACGAGGGCGAGGACGGGCACGAGCGGGGCGGGCAGGCGTCCGAGCAGGTGCTGGCGGGCGGCGGTGAGGTCGGGGGTGGTGCCGGGCTGGGCGACGAGGTAGCCGACCAGCAGGTCGGCGCCGGCGGGGCTCTTGCGGACGGCGGCGGCCGCGGCGCGGATGCCGGGCAGGGCTTGGAGGGCGGCGTCGATCTCGCCGAGTTCGATGCGCCGGCCGCCGAGTTTGATCTGGTCGTCGGCGCGGCCGACGAAGACGAGGCCTTCGGGGTCGTTGCGCACGAGGTCGCCGCTGCGGTAGACGCGGGGGGAGGCGAGGGCGGGGTGGGCGCTGAACTTCTCGGCGTCCTTGGCGGGGTCGAGGTAGCGGGCGGTGCCGATGCCGGTGATGAGGAGTTCGCCGGTCTCGTACCAGGGGACGGGGTGGCCGGCGGCGTCGACGACGGCGATCTCCCAGCCGTCCAGGGGGGTGCCGATGCGTACGGGCTGGCCGGGGAGCATGCGGGCGGCGGTGGCGACGACGGTGGTCTCGGTGGGGCCGTAGGTGTTCCAGAACTCGCGGCCGGGGGTGGCGAGGCGCTCGACGAGTTCGGCGGGGCAGGCCTCGCCGCCGACGATGATCAGGCGCACGGCGTCCAGGCACTCCTGCGGCCACAGGGCGAGCAGGGTGGGGACGGTGGAGATGGCGGTGATGCGGCGCTCGACGAGCCAGGGGCCGAGGTCGGTGCCGGCCTTGACGAGGGAGCGGGGGGCGGGCACCAGGCAGGCGCCGTGGCGCCAGGCCAGCCACATCTCCTCGCAGGAGGCGTCGAAGGCCACCGACAGGCCGGCCAGGACGCGGTCGCCGGGGCCGAGCGGCTGCTGCTGGAGGAAGAGGCGGGCCTCGGCGTCGACGAAGGCGGCCGCGGAGCGGTGGGTGACGGCGACGCCCTTGGGGCGGCCGGTGGTGCCGGAGGTGAAGATGATCCACGCGTCGTCGTCGGGGGTGGGCCAGGCGGGGTTGCCGCGGGGCCCGGCCGCGGAGCCGGGGGCGAGCCGGCGTTCGGCGCCGAGGACGGCGCACACCTGGGCGTCCTGCCAGATCATGTCGGCGCGCTCGTCGGGGTCGTCGGCGTCGACGGGCACGTAGGCGGCGCCGCAGCGCAGCACGGCCAGGATGGCGACGTACAGGTCCGCGGTGCCGGAGGGGATGCGCACGCCGACCCGGTCTCCGGTGCCGATGCCGTGCCCGGCGAGGACGCCGGCGAGGGTGTCGACCTCGTGCATGAGGGCGCGGTAGTCGAGTACGGCGGTGCCGGTGTCCAGCGCGGGTGCGTGCGGGTGGGCGTCGGCGGTGGCGGTGACGATGTCGAGCAGGCTGCGGGGGTGCGCGGGCCGGACGGCCGGCCAACCGGCGGCGTGGGCGGGCGCGGGACGGTTCAGCGTTCCCGGGCCTGCCATGTCCTGGCGTGCGTCCATAAGGAGTGTCCTCGGCTGAGAGTAGTCATGAAGGATGAATGCGGGGAGTCACCTTGCGTGGTGCCTCACTCACCATGACTCGACTGGGAGCCCGCTGGATGCCGTGGAGGTGGAGTCAAAGGAACTTTTCATTTTCGGCGACATATGGGGGCATCAGGGAACGATTCGAAAGTCATTTCGGGGTTTTTCGATCGCTTTCGGTGGCGAAGGGTAATCGCCGGAGGCAGGAGGCATATGACGGGAAGGCGAAGAGTGGTCTACGCCATAGCGGCGGGGACGCTACCGGTAGTGAAAGCGGATCCACCAAATCTGGAGGTTTAGCGATGATGGTGGCCGGATCCCGCCGGTGGCCGGCCGGGGGCGGGGGCGGCGCGTCCGGTAGCGCGGCCGGCCACGCCGAGGGCGGCACGGAGGACGGCGCGCGGCTCGTCTGGTACGCGGCGTACGGGTCGAACCTGCACGCCGCCCGGCTCGCCTGCTACCTGCGCGGCGGCCGCCCCGACGGCGGCGCGCACACCTGCCCCGGCTGCCGCGACCACAGCCCGCCGCGCCGGGACGTGGCCGCGGTGCTGCCCGGCACGCTGTACTTCGCGCGGGAGTCGGCGGTGTGGGGCGGCGGCAGCGGCTTCTACGATCCGGACGCACCGGATGAACTTCCTTGCCGCATCTATCTGGTGACGGTCAGTCAGTTCAGTGACATCGCCGCCCAGGAGATGCGCCGCGCCCCCGGCGCCGACCTCGACCTCACCCGCGCCCTCGCGCACGGACGCGACCGGTTCGGGCCCGGCCGGTACGAGACGCTGGTGCACGCGGGCGAGTTGGACGGGCACCCGCTGCTGACCTTCACCGCCCCCGAAGGCCTGGCCGGCGCCCAACTCAACCCGCCCTCGGCGCCCTACCTGCGCACCCTGGCCGCCGGCCTGGCCGAGTCCCACGGCTGGAACGCGCGCCGCTGCGCCGACTACCTGGCCTCCCGCCCGGGCGCAGCCGGGCACTGGAACGCGGCGGACGTCCTGGCCGTACTGGGCGGTGGTCTGGACCTTTAGGAGTTGTTCACCCCGTGGTGACCGTACGGTGACAACTACGTGGGTTCCGGCCACATCAGGCAAAGGAAACACCAGACCGCCGCACGGGCGGACCGGCGCTTCCGGCCGGCGGGTGGCGGCGGGAAGCGGCGGCCACTCGGCGGCTCCGTCAAAGGCGGTTTTAAGATCGCACCCTTCAGCTTGAGCGCTGGCCGTGCAGGAGGAGGGGAACGGCGCGGTTGGCGAGGGCTTCGGCGGCGCGGGCGGCCTGGGCGGGGGCCATGACGTCCGGGAGCTCGTGGGCGGGGACGAAGCGGGCGCCGAACAGGCCGCTGCGGTGCCGGGGCGGGACGGTGAGGTGGGCGGCGGCGTGCTCGGTGACGGTGCCGCCGTCGAAGACCAGGTTGAGGCGCTCCAGGTAACGGTCGGCGGGGGTGAAGTCGACGGCCACAACGTCCGTGAGGCGCAGGTTGAGGCCGGTCTCGGCGAGGAGGTGACGCGCGGCGGCGAGGTGCGGGGGCTCGTTGGGCTGGGCGGCGCCGCCGGGGAGGAGGAGGCCGTCCATGTAGTCGGGGTCGACCAAGAGGATGTCGCCGCGTGGGTTGCGGACGAGGACGAGGCAGCCGAGCCGGCACACGGGCGGCTTGGCGAGGAGACGGGGGTCGCGCACGGGGGGTTCACTTCCTGAGGGCGGCGAGGAGTACGAGGGAGAAGCCGGCCCACCACAGCAGGCGGACGAGGAGTTCAGCCGTCATACGTGAGGCGCTCGTAGCGCAGGCCCTTGCGCAACAGGTCCACGACCCGCAGGAGTTCGAACGGGCGGGCGCAGCCGAGGCCGATCAGGTAGCAGCCGGTCCTGCGGCCGTGCTCCCAATCCACCTCGACGGAGGGCAACTTCACCCCGGCCAAGGCGAGGACGGCGGTCAGGTCGTCGAGGACGTCGACCGCCTGGCGCCGCTGGTCGGCCGTGGCGCGGTTGAGGGCGGATCCCATCACACCCCCACCCGGCGCCGGACCTCGAACCCCCGCCACGTGCTGAAGGCGGCGGAGAACGGGGAGAAGGAAGCCAGCTCACCCGAGGTGCCGCAGCGCAGCCACTCCCCCGTCGTCTCGTTCCGCACCCGGTAACACCGGCCCTCCGGGTCCCAGCGCACCCCGTAGCCGTGGAGCCGGGGCGAAATGCCAGCTTGGCTAGTCACGCCCCCGCTTCCCCCGAGAGGGACTTCTTCGATCGCGTCTGCTTCCATGTGCACGACTCCCTTCACGCGGCTTACGCGAGAATCATCGGCACCCAGATGGTCTATAGATGTTCCATCTCAAGGACAACTGCCACGTCTTGGCGCTAGCGTCCAAGAAAGCCCAAACGTCTCACGGATTCCTCTTGAACACTGCGCTTCAGCAAGGTATGGCGGCGGCACGACTATCCCCCCGTCAATTGGCCACCCCAGGTCGGTGTTACACCTAAGACAGTGGAACGCTGGCTCTCTGACGCATCGCTGGTACCGCATCAGCGGAACCGCATCGATGTCTGTGTGGCTTTAGGGGTTGATGAACGAGTGATCTGGCCCAACACCGTCCGGGCGAACGTCAAGACCGGGCATGACCGGGAGGTGTTCGCCGTCTACCCGTACCGCTCGGCCTGCCCGCGGTCGGTCTGGGCGCAGTTGATCGCCGAGGCCCGGTCCGATGTCTTCTTCGCCGGCTACACCAACTACTTCGTGTGGCTGGAGCAGCCCGCCCTGTTGCAGACTCTGCGGCGCAAGGCCGGGAGCGGCTGCCGGGTCCGGTTTCTCCTCGGGGATCCGGTCTCCGACACGACGCGTCAGCGCGAGCAGATCGAGGACGTGACGCTCACGGTGTCCACCAGGATCAGGGTCACCCTGGAGAACCTGGCCAAACTCTCCGGCACCGAGGGCATCGAGGCCCGGTTCAGCGCCCCGGACGACGGCCCGAACCACGTCGGCCTCTCCGTCTTCCGCTTCGACGAGCACGCCCTCGTCACACCCCACCTCGCCCGCACCGTCGGCCACGACTCGCCACTGATGCACCTGCGGCGCAGCGGGGAGAACGGCATGTTCGACCGCTTCGCCGAACACGTCGAAGAACTCTGGTCCCGGGGCAGCAACATCCGGACCGGCGAGTTCGACGGCCGGTGACCCGTGGCCTGTGGAGGAAAAGGCTGACTGCGGCGGCCTGATCGGCCCGGGCGCCGGCGCGACCGGGATGCCCTATGTTTCACCTGCGGCGGCGAGGACCCGGCCGTCCTCCAGCCGGATCCGCGCGGCCTTCTCGATCGGCCCGGGCATCGCGTGCGCCCTCGTCAGGCCGCGGTGGGCGCGCCGGCGACGCGGCGTTCGCCGCCGTTGCGCTCGCGCCACGCCCGGTAGACGTCGATGGCCGCGTCGCTGGGCCGGTAGCGCATCGGCAGCCGGCGCTCGTCCCAGTTCTTGGCGAACTCGGTGTAGAAGGTGGCGAGTTCGAAGTACTTGCGGTCGTCGACGTAGTGCGGTTCGTAGTCGTCGCGGGTGGTGAGGAAGACGACCTCGTCGGGGCTGCAGTAGTAGAGCGAGCCCAGACACATCGGGCAGGGGTGGGCGAGGACGTAGATGGTGGTGCCGGTCAGGTGCTCGGTGCCGAGCCTCGTGCAGGCGTCGCGGATGGCGAGGATCTCGGCGTGCGCGGTGGGGTCGCCGGTCTGGGCGACCTTGTTCGCACTCTCGGCGAGGATCTCGCCGTCCTTGACGATGACGGTGGCGAACGGGCGCCCGCCTTCGGCGACGTTGCGGCGGGCGAGGTCGATGGTGTGCTGGGCGAAGTCCACGGTGGCGGTTCCTTGCTGGTCGGGGGGTGGGGCGGCGGGCCGGGGGACCTGTCGGTCGACCCCGGCCCGCCCGGGGATCAGAACGGCTTGGTGGGCAGGTACTTGCCGTCCAGGGTGATGACGGCGCGGTGGCCGCCCTCCGGGTCCTCGACGGTCTTGACGTCGAGCTTGAAGTTGATGGCGCTGATGATGCCGTCGCCGAGCTGCTCGTGGACCAGGGCCTTGAGGGTGGTGCCGTAGACCTGGAGCATCTCGTAGAAGCGGTAGATGGTCGGGTCGGTGGGGATGCCGCCGGGGATGCTGCCGCGCAGCGGGATGGTCTGGAGCAGCCGGGCCGCGTCCTCGTCCAGGCCCAGGAGCTCGGTGACGGCCTTGGCCGCGTCGGCGGGCAGGGCGTGCTGGCCGAGCAGCGCGGCGGTGACGAAGGCGACGGACAGGCCGGTCGTGTCGGCGAGCTCCTGCCAGGTGAGGTCCTTGCGGGTCTTGGCGTCGACGACCTCCAGGGCGAGCTGCTGACGGGCGGTCTGGTCGAACTGCGCGTGCACCATGGGGTGTGCCTTTCGGGGATGGGTCCGGGCGGGTGCCCGGACCTGGTCTGGGGTGGTGGGAGGCAATGGCCGGAGGGGACGGGGTGGTCAGCCCGCCAGGGCGACGAACCGTCCGCTGTCGGTGTCGAGCGTCTCGGCGGAGCCGGATCCGATGTCGTAGACCCAGCCGTGCAGGGTCACCCTGCCCTGCACCAGGGCCTTGGCCACCGACGGGTGGGTCTTCAGGTTGGCCAGCTGGGCGAGGACGTTGTCCTTCACCAGGGCGGCGACCCGCTCCGCGCCGGCCGGGTGCTCGCCCGCGTCGGTGCGGGCCTTGGCGACGTCCGCGTGGTGCAGCCAGGTGGCGACGGCGGGCAGGCCGGTGAGGTCGCCGCCGGAGGCGAGGGCGGTCATCGCGCCGCACGCGGAGTGCCCGCAGACGATCACGTCCGTGACCCCGAGTACGCCGACCGCGTACTCGATGCTCGCCGCGACACCGTCCGCGGCCCGGGTGTACGGGGGCACGAGGTTGCCGGCGGTGCGGATGACGAACAGCTCGCCCGGATCGGTCTGGGTGATCAGCTCCGGCACGACCCGGGCATCCGAGCAGCCGATGAACAGCGCGGTCGGCTGATGGGTGGTGGCGAGCTTCTTGAACAGTGCAGCCCGGGTCGGGAACACCTCCCGGCTGAACCGCTGGAAACCCTGCGCCATCTCGTTCACGAGGTCACTCCTTCTTCGACGACCGTTGGTGCCTGCCGATGACCTCAACGATGCATGACCTGGGCCTATAGCGTCCAAGACGCGGTATCCATCATTGCCATCGGTGCTGCCTATAGTTGGCTCATGGAACTGCGCCACCTCCGGTACCTGCTCGCCGTGGCCGAGCACGCCAACTTCACCCGCGCCGCCGAAGCCCTGCACGTCTCGCAGCCGACCCTCTCGCAGCAGATCAAGCAGCTGGAGAGCTCGCTGCACGTGCAGCTCCTCGACCGCTCCGGGCGCACCGTGCGCCTCACCGACGCCGGCCAGGCCTACGCCCACTACGCGCGCCGGGCCCTGCGCGACCTCGCGGCGGCCGAGCGCGCGGTGCGGGACGTCAAGGACCTCTCACGCGGCACCCTGCGCCTGGCCGTGACCCCGACCTTCACCGCCTACCTGACCGGGCCGCTCATCGGGGACTTCCACGCGCGCCACCCCGGGATCAGCCTGGACGTCCGCGAGATGGCACAGGAACGCATCGAGTCCGAGCTGGCCGCCGACCAGCTCGACCTCGGCATCGCCTTCGAGGGGGCGCGCCTGCCGGCCATCACCGCCACCACCCTGTTCACCGAGCACCTCGGCCTCGTCGTCGCCTCCGACCACCCGTACGCGGCCCACTCGGGCCCGCTCCCGGTCCGCGCCCTGGGCGACCAGCAACTCGCCCTGCTCAGCGGTGACTTCGCGACCCGGCAGCACATCGACCGGTTCCTCGCCGACCATCGGGTCCGGCCGCGGACCGCCATCGAGGCCAATTCTGTCGGCGCGCTCGTCGCGATCGTCCAACGCACCGGCCTGGCCACCGTGCTACCCGACGCCACCACCCGCGAACACCCCCATCTGCGCTCCGTCCCGGTCGACCCGCCGCTCCCCTCGCGCGCCGTCGCCCTGCTCCGCCGGGACACCGCCTACCAGAGCGCCGCCGCCCGCTCCTTCAGCGACCTCGCCCGGCACCGCGCCCACACCTTCGACCACAACCCCGACGGCCCGGCCTGAAGCGGGTCGCGCCCGTTCGCCCCGGGCGGCGCAGGTCCGGACCGGGCGGGAGCCGGCGACCCCCGCCCGGGAGAAGACCACCCCGACGACCGCGGAGTGGGAAGTCGGCCTGGCCGACTTCCCACTCCGCCCGCCCGCGCCCTGCGCACTGGCGGGCCCGGTCACGCACTCAGGACGAACCGCCCTCACCACGGATCAACCGCAGCGCAGGCCCCGCACGCCCGACCACCCGCCCGGTCCTGCGCCGCTCGGCTTCCCGCTCGGCCACCAGGTCCGCCGACACGCGGGCGCCCAACGCCCGCAGCTCGGCCTTGCGCTCCTCGTCGGCCTCCTCATCGCCCGGGTACGCTGCCACGTGCTTGACGCCGTGCTCGTCCTCCCAGGCATAGCTGCGGTAGTGCGTCGTCGCCTCGTCCTCCGCCACAGGGAACCTCCGCTCCTCGTCTTCGGGGTGACCCACCGTAGGCGACCGACCCGCACCGCAAAAGGGGCCGTGACGCCCGCACCGCACACCCCGTCACGCGGCTGACGGGCCGCTTGCCGCCCTCAGGCCTCGGGCCACGCCCCCTCACGGGCCGTCCGTCGCCGACGGCCGTTCCCCCGATCGAGGGAAGGGGCGCCCGTCCGTGCGCTCGCCCCGGGCCGAACCGGGACACTGAGGCCATGAGGATCTGGAACGGACCCGTCCTGGGCGTGGTGGCACTGGCCGCCGCCGCCATGCCGAGCCTGCTCGCCACGGTGCCGGCACGGGCACAGGCCGCCGCTCCGGCGGTGGCCGCCCACTCCGCCGAGCGCACGTCCCGGCGCGACGTCTACGTGCCGCGCATTCTCTCCCCTCGGGCGGGGGCGGTCTGGCGGGTCGGCGAGCGGGTCGAAGTCACCTGGGACGTCTCGGATCCGCCGGCGCAGATCACCAACCGCACGGGGTCCATCGCCTTGCGCGTGGGCGGCGTCACCCTCCTCGACCGGGTCCTCGCCAGTGACTTCGACATCCTGCTGGGACGGATGGAGGTGACCGTGCCGGACGTCCCCCCTGGAGACGACTACCGGGTCGTCCTGTCCGGTGATTCCGGCAACTGGTCCGAGCCCTTCACGATCACGTCGGACGGCCGGGCCGCCCCACCGCCGGGTGCGCCGGCTACTCGTCGTCGGTGAAACTGACCGAGCCGATGCCGCTCTGGGCGCTCGAACCACCCGCCCTGATGGTCCCGATCTCGTCCTGGCAGCCGGCGCCGAGGAAGACGGCCGCCTCCGCGTCGGTGTCGTTGTACAGCTCGGCGACGCGGCGGCCGAGGTCGTAGCACCGGTCGCCCTCGGGATTCTCCAGCGTGTGCTCCTGGTTGTTGCTGATGTAGGTGAACGTCCCTTCCGCGGCTTGGGCGTTGGACGGGACCGCGATGCACAGAACCACAGCGGCACCGACGGTGACCAGCGTCCTTCCGAGGCTCTTCACGGACTCGTCTCCTTTGAACGACGGGCTTCCTCAGCGCTGCCAGTGTGGCCGTTCGGACACGCGAGGACGCGGGACGTCACTCGAATGGCCCTTCGACGGCGTTTCCCCGTCCCCCGAGGAGCGGTGGTGGGCGACAGAGGGTTCGCCCCCGATCCACCCGCCGACTTCTTTGTGTCATCTGCCAGTACGGCGGCCCGGCGGGGCGGAGGAGACTTTCCGCCACGGCCGCGACCCGGCGGGCGACACACAGGAGGGCGGCACGTGGGCGTTCAGCAGTACGACGGGATCGGCGAGGCGTTCGAGGGGTTCAAGTCCCTGCCCCTGATCCGTTACGGGGAGGTGCCGAGCTTCCTGGGCCTGGTCGGGGACGTGGCCGGCAGGTCGGTCCTCGACCTGGCGTGCGGCACCGGCTTCTACAGCAGGGAGTTCAAGCGGCGCGGCGCCGCCGACGTCCTCGGCGTCGACATCTCCGTCGAGATGGTCGCCGCCGCGCGCGCGATCGAGCGGCGCGAGCCGCTGGGCGTGCGCTACGAGGTCGGCGACGTGGCCGAACTGCGCCCCCTCGACCGGAAGTTCGACATCGCGCTGGGAGTGCAGTGCCTCAACTACGCCGAGGACGTCGCGGCGATGGAGCGGATGTGCCGCAACATCCACCGGAGCCTGGTGCCGGGCGGGGAGTTCTTCGTGCTCGCCCAGAAACCCGACTACCGCTTCGACTGCCCCTCCCTGGACAGGTACGGGTTCCGCTGCGAGCCGACCGGCGAGGAGATCGAGACGGGCCCGCGGGTGCGGATCACGGCCCTCCTCGACCCGCAGCCGATCAGCATCGTGGGCGCGGCCCCGCGCCGCGAGGTCTACGAGGAGTGCCTGCGGGCGGCCGGGTTCGGCGACGCCGAGTGGGTCCCGCTGCAGGTGTCCAAAGCGGGCCTGCGCGAGTTCGGCGAGGACTTCTGGGCGGACCTCCTCGCCAGCCCGCCACTGGAACTGCTGCGCTGCCGCGCCTGACCGGCCCGCAGCCGTCTGCGCCTCAGCTCCGGTCGAAGGCCAACAGGGCCGGCCGGCCGGGCGTAGCCACCGCCCGGCCGGCCCCTCAGCGGGCCGGGCGCGGCGGGTGGGCGGGCGCCGTCCAGGACGCGTGGGCGTTGAACGTCAGGCCCGCCCGGCCCGAGGGGAGCGTGTGGTCCGGGTCGTTGCGGACGACCTCGATGCGGTGGCTCTCGACGTACAGCGCGGTGAGGTGCAGGCCCGGCGCGGGGGCGCGGACCTCCTGCCGCTCCCGGGTCATGGCGGCGACGAAACGCGTGCTGTCGTAGCCGAGTTCGCGGCTGAGGGAGGCGGCCGCCCTGGCGCCGCGGCCCTCGATCTCGACGCCCGCCTCGAACCCCGCGGACAGTCCGACGGCTTCGCGGCAGGCCTGCGACTGCGCCTCGTCCACCCCCCACGGGACGGTGGCGCCGACCGTGCCCGGGCCCGGGTCCTCCCGCAGGTCGGTGACCGCGACCCGGGTGTAGAACCGCTTGCGCCGCACCGTGTACGTCGGCGAGTTGCGCAGGATCCACTCCGTGGACGCGCCCCGGTCGAGGACGGCGGTGCACGGGAGGACCACCTCCCGGTCGACGACCGGTTCGGTCCGCTCGGGCACCTCGCCTCCGTCCGTGACGGCCGGGCCCTTCGCCGTCCCCTGCCGGACCTGCCGCATCGGCACGTCCAGCACGTGGACGTCACCGGGGTCCTCCCCCTCGTAGTCGCCGTCGAAGTAGGAGATCCAGGTCGCGATGCCGGGGGTCAGCAGGCAGCCCGTGCCGCCGGGGATCGTCTCGGGGCGGACGGTCTCGGGGATCTCCAGCCCGCCGCGCCCGCGCCAGGCGCCGACGGCCACGTAGGGGCGTCCGCCGATCTCCTCCTTCACGCAGCGCAGGTCGCCCTGGGCGACGAAGGCCGCGCCGCCGAGGTCGCGCAGGACGTCACGGGGCCCGTGGACCGTGTCCGAGGACCACAGCGCGCTCAGCGCCCGGTACCCGGGAGGGGCCACCGGCACCAGGCCGCGCAGCACCCCGTCGGAGTCGGTGACCTTGCGCCACTGCTTGGGCTCGGCCAGCGCGGCCGAGCCGCCGGTGCTCCCACGCACCCAGGTCATCGGGGCGTCGTCGGGGATGACGCTGCACAGGGCGTGGTAGCCCTCGGGCGGTCTCGTCTCGCCGGTGCTGAAGACGAAGGTGAGTTCGCCGAACTGCTGTGGTGCCGAGTAGCTCATATCCGCTCCTCCTGTCGGACGGCTCGCGACTCCCGGAACGGACGTGCCGGTCCGCGGCCGGCCCGGGCTCAGCGGCCCGCGGTCACCGGGTAGTGGTCGCTGTAGTCGGTGAAGGCCCGGCCGCCCGTCTCCCAGCTCGGCGAGGCGGTCTTCAGGACCTCGCTCGTCCAGGCGTCGCACGGCGGGGCGTGGCCCTTGCGGAGCAGGACGCGGTCCGTGTCCTCGGCGGGGTCGGCCGGGTGGCGGTGCAGGGCGGCGTCGTTGGCGATGGTGTCGAAGGAGTACTTCCAGCCCGTCCGGGGGCCCGCCTCCTGGAGGTTCCCGAAGCCCAGGACGTCGTGGAAGTCGGGCGAGTGGCGGTACCCCCGGCCCTCCAGGCCCTGCATCAGCTCCTCGGAGGGGCCGGGGTCGAAGAGTTCCTGGAAGACCAGCACGTCGTGGTCCGCGACGTACGCGGACTCGGCGATCAGCCGCGAGCGCGCCGCGTTGTCCCAGTCGCCCTCGCTCTTCTGCGTCAGCCAGGACAGGAACATCACGTTGTGCGTCAGAACCTTCAAGGCCGTCCTCTCCGAACCGGCGGGCGCGGGGCACACACACGGCGGAACCGGTCCGGGGCGCCCCGCCCCCCAAGTCAAGGGGGTCGGCCCGCGCCCGCCGGCGTCGACGCGCCGGTGCCCCGGCGGACGCCACGGGGCGCGGGGGGCATCACCGGCTCACGGCAGGACGTGAAGGGCGTACACGGATGGTGCCGCGCCGGGGCCGTGCCCACCGACGGGGCGTACGGCCGCCGTGGGGAGCCGGCCACGCCGACTCCCCACGCCGACTCCCCACGGCGCGGCTGCCGCGAGGTGCGGCCCGGGGCCTGTTACGCACCGCCGTGGCGGGGGGCGAGCACCTCGCGCAGCGGGACAGCGGCGAGCAGCGCGAGCAGGACGAGCAGGGCGCTCGCCCACAGTGGGCCCAGCGGCCCGGCGCTGGATCCCAGGGTGGTGGCGGCGACCAGCGGGCCGGTGGCGGCGCCGACGTTGAGGGCCGCGGTCGCGTACGAGCCGGCCATGGTGGGGGCGGCGGCCGCCTCGTAGAGGACCCGGGTGATCAGGGTGGCGCCCAGTGCGAACGACAGCGCGCCCTGCACGAACACCAGGGCCAGCAGCGCGGCCGGCTCCTCGGCCAGGACGGCGAGGGCGGGCCAGCCGGCGAGGAGCAGCGGGCCGCCGGCCGCGAGGAGCAGGCGGGGGCGGTGGTCGGCGAGGCGTCCGGCGGTGGTGACGCCGAGCAGGGAGCCGGCGCCGAAGAGCACCAGGGCGACGGGGATCCAGAGCCGGCCCAGTTCGGCGGTGTCGGTGACGACGGGGGCGAGGAAGGTGAAGCCGGCGAAGGTCGCGGCGTTCACCAGGGCGCCGAGCGCCATGACCAGGAGCAGACGGGGGCGGCGCAGTTGGGCGAGTTCGGTGCGCAGCGCCGGTTCGGCGGTGTCATGCGGGGCGCTGTCGTGTGGGGCGCTGTCGTGTGGGGCGCTGTCGTGTGGGGCGGGTGCGGCCGGGATGCCGCGCAGGAGGCCGGCGGCGGCGGGCAGGCAGAGGGCGGCGACGGCCCAGAAGGTGGCGCGCCAGCCGAGCAGGGTGCCGAGGGCGGCGCCTGCCGGGACGCCGACGATGGTGGCGAGCGTGGTGCCGGAGAGCAGGACGGCCAGGGCGCGGCCCTTGCGGTCGGGGGCGACCAGGGTGGCGGCGGTGGTCAGGGCGACGGCGAGGAAGCCGGCGCAGGCGAGGGCGGCGGCGACGCGGGTGGCGCACAGGAGCGGGAGGCTGGTGGTGACGGCGCCCGCGGCGTGGGCGGCGGCGAAGGCGAGGAGGAGGCCGAGGAGGCTGGTGCGGGCGGGCCAGGTGCGGGCGAGGGCGGCCATCAGTGGGGCGCCGAGGGCCATTGCGGCGGCGAAGGCGGGGCCGAGCAGGCCGGCCGCCCCGAGGCTCACGCCGAGGTCGGCGGCGAGGTCGGGCAGGAGGCCGGCGAGCATGAACTCGGAGGTGCCCATGGCGAAGACGGCCAGGGCGAGGAGGTACAGCGGGAGGGGCATCGGGCGTGTCGGGGACATCTGGGGGCTCCGGAGTGAGGAGATGCGCGGGAGGTCGGCGTCTCGTCACCGCGGTCAGCGCCCGGGGCCTGAGGGCGTGCCCGTCCGGCCGCGGGGTGCGGCGGGAGGGCGGGGTGTGTGCGGCTCGGGGGTTCAGGGGGCTGACGGCGCGTGACCGAAAGCCCCCACCCTGGATGCCTCGGGGCTCGACATGGTCTGCAGGCTACCGGAGCGGTGCCCGGTGGGGCACGCGGGTTTCGGGCGTCTCCGGAACGCGCCCGAGCCGCCCGGCGGGTGTGGCCGGGCGGCTCGGGGTGTTCGGGGGCCAGGGTTACGCGGTGGTGGTCGGGAGCTTGGCGGTCAGCGCGGTCGGGACGCTGACCACGTCGGCGAGGCTGTACTTGCCGGGGCCGAAGTCGGCTGCGGTCAGGGCCTTCTTCCCGCCGCCCGCGACCAGCCAGACGGTGGGGCTGTCGGGCGAGAGCAGCAGGGTGCCGTCGGCGGGGGCGCTCTTGGCGGCGGCCGCGCCCAGCCAGGTGCCGGGGACGCCCATGAGCGGCTGCTTGTCGTAGCCCATCGCGGTGAAGTCGGCGTAGGTCAGGGAGACCGCCAGGCCGCCGGCCATCACGTAGACGGTGGAGTCGGTGCCGGCGGCGTCGGTGAGGACCGTGCCGTTCTTCAGGGGCTTGGCGACGGCGCCCTGCAGCCAGGCCTCGGGCACGCCCATCAGGGTCTTGGTGTTGTAGCCGTCGGCGGTCCACTCGCTGCCGGAGATGTGCAGGGCGCTGCCGTTGACCATGACGTACATCGACGGGTCGGTACCGGCCTGGCCGTTGACGACGGTGCCGTTCGGGACGGTGGCCTGGGTGGCGGAGGCGAGCCAGGCGCCGGGGACGCCCATGTCGGCGCGGGTGTTGTAGCCGTCGGCGGTCCATTCGGCGCCGGAGATGGGCAGGGCGGCGCCGGAGACGACGACGTAGCGGGCGTTGCCGCCGGCCTGGTCGTGGACGACGAGGCCGGTCGGGAGGGTGTTGGTGAGCGCGTTCTGCAGCCAGGCGGTGGGGACGCCCAGGTCGGGGCGGGTGTTGTAGCCGGCCGCCGTCCAGTCCGCTCCGGAGATGGTCAGCGCCGCGCCGGCAACGACGACGTAGCGGGCGCTGCCGCCGGCCTGGTCGTGGACGACGGTGCCCTCGGGCGGGGTGGTGGGCAGGGCGTTGAAGCGGGCGTCGTCCACCAGGACGATCCTGCTCAGGTCGTAGCCGTCGGGGGCGACGTCGGAGCCGGTGACGGGCAGGCCGGCGCCGCTGATCAGGACCTTGACCGAGGCGCCGTTGGGCGACTTGACGAGCGTGCCGGTGGGCAGTGACGCCGGGTCGGGGTAGGAGGTGCCGGCCGGGTAGGGGTTGGCGTGGTCGGCGCCCAGGCCGGCCGCCGGGCCGCAGCGCGGCCAGGCCCGCTCGCCCTGCCCGGCGAGGACCTTCTCGGCGATCAGGATCTGCTGCTGCTTGGTCGCCCGGTTGGCGTAGGGGGCGTACTGGCTGCCGCCGTAGGCGAGCCAGGTGCTCTGGGAGAACTGGAGGCCGCCGTAGTAGCCGTTGTTGGTGTTGATGCTCCAGTTGCCGCCGCTCTCGCACTGGGCGACCTTGTCCCAGGTGGACACCGAGGCCGCGGAGGCCTGGCCGCCGAGGGCGAGCGGGGCGGCGAGGGCGAGCAGGGCGGTGGCGGCGGCGAGGGCCGGTGTCTTGCGGGCGGCGGCGGTCATGACGGGATTCCCCCTGGGGCGGATGCGGGTCGGCGGCTCGGACGAGCGGGCGCGGCGGGGCGCGGTGCGTGCGGGTGCGGTGCGAGCGGGGTGTGCGGGCGCGGGGCGGTGCGGGCGCGGGGCGGCCCGGCCGGCGGTGGCCGGGCCGCCCTGGCGGCGTGGGTGCGTCAGGCGACGGTGGGGAGCTTGGCGGTCAGCGCGGTCGGGACCTTCACCACGTCGGCGGCGTTGTAGGAGCCGGGCGCGGCTGCCTTCTTGCTGCCGCCGTTGACGACCTGCCAGACGGTGGGGCCGTCGGAGGACTGGAGCAGGGTGCCGTCGGCGGGGGCGCTCTTGGCGGCGGCCGACTGCTCCCAGCTGCCGGGGACGCCGCGCAGCGGCAGCTTGTCGTAGCCGTAGCCGGTGAAGTCGGCGTAGGTGAGCGGGACGGCCAGGCCGCCGGCCATCACGAAGACGGTGGAGTCGGTGCCGGCGGCGTTGGTGATCAGGGTGCCGTTGGCGAGCGGGCGGGCGACCTCGGCGGCCTCCCATTCCTCCGGGACGCCCAGGACCGGCTGGTTGGCGTAGACGGTGGTGAACTCGGCGTTGGTCATCGGCAGCGCGGAGTTGTTGACCATGACGTAGATCGACGGGTCGGTGCCGGCCTGGCCCTTGATCAGGGTGCCGTCCGGGACGGTCTTCTTGGCCGTGGTGTTGAGCCACTCGCCGGGCACGCCCATCAGGGACTGGAGGTTGTAGCCGTCGGCGGTCCACTCGGAGGCGGAGATGTGCACGGCGGCGCCGCCGACGACGACGTAGCGGCTGGGGTCGGTGCCGGACTGGTCCATCAGGACGGTGCCGTTGGGCATGGGCTTGGCGATGGCGGCCTTCAGCCAGTCGCTGGGCACGCCCATCAGGGACTGGGTGTTGTAGCCGTCGGCGGTCCACTCGGAGGCGGAGATGTGCATGGCGGTGCCGTTGACGACGACGTAGCGGCCGGCGTCGGTGCCGGACTGGTCCATCACGACGAGTCCGGTGGCCGGGCCGGTGTTGATCGCGCCCTGCAGCCAGCTGGACGGGACGCCCATGTCGGGGCGGGTATTGTAGCCGTCGGCGGTCCAGTCCGAGCCGGAGATGAACAGCGCCGCGCCGCCGACCACGACGTAGCGGGAGGAGCCGCCGCCCTGGTCGTGGACCACGGTGCCGGGCGGCGGCACGGTGGGCAGGGCGTTGAAGGCGCCGTCGTCGACCTGGACGATCTTGCTCAGGTCGTAGCCGTC
Organism: Kitasatospora sp. NPDC098663; assembly: GCF_044760075.1. NCBI lineage: Bacteria > Bacillati > Actinomycetota > Actinomycetes > Kitasatosporales > Streptomycetaceae > Kitasatospora > Kitasatospora sp. NPDC098663. Next base: position 111,779 of record NZ_JBIWAP010000011.1, read on the forward strand.
GGCGGCGACGTCGGAGCCGGCGACCGGCAGGCCCGCGCCGTTGATGATGACCTTGACCGAGGGGCCGTTCGGGGACTTGACCAGGGTGCCGGAGGGCAGCGAGGACGGGGAGGTGCTGACGTCCTCGACGACGTTCTTGTAGCGCAGCGCCTTGTAGTCGCCGTTGGGGTGCGAGTCGAACTTCGCGGCGTTGATGGAGGCGCCGGTGACGTGCTTCACCGGGGTGGAGCCGAAGGAGTAGTAGGAGAAGGTGGTGTGGTTGGCGTCGTCCCACTTCTCGAAGAGCAGGACGTGGTCGTAGTAGCTGTTGAGGACGTCCCCGGGGCGCAGGTCGCTGCGCGAGATCGGGTAGGTCTCGGAGTCGGCGATGGACCGGGTGGTGGCGCTGTAGCCCAGGTGCCAGGCCATGGAGACGTAGCCGGAGCAGTCCTTGCGGTAGTAGCGGCCGCTGGAGTCGGGGAAGGTCGCGCCCTGGTTGTAGGTGAGGCCCGGGTTCTGGTTGAACCAGTACTGGGCGCGGGAGAGGATCTCCGACCGGCTGATCTGGCCGCCGACGGTGGACGAGGCGGCGGCGTGGGCCGCGGTGGTGGTGAAGGCCGTGGCGGCTATCGCGCCGGAGGCGGCGATGGAGGCGGCGAGGGTGACGCGGGCGAGCTTGGAGAGCGCGGAGGGCATGGCGACACGTCCTGACGGTGTGAAAGAGGTGGTGGCGCCGGAGCGGCAGGCGCGGGAAGTCGGGGGGCGTGGCCCGGAGGGGAGGCGGACAGCTGCCCTGCAGGAGCAGCGGTCGGGTGGCCTCGGGCGACGGCGGGGCGGGTCAGTCCCGGATGGTGTTCACGGCGGTGGCCGGCGCGGGGCGGGTCAGTCCCAGATGGTGTTGGCCGGGGTGACGGTGACCGGCGCGGGGGCGGTGACCGGCGCGGGGCTGTCCCAGATGGTGTTCGCCGTCGTGGCGGCCGGGGCGGGCGCGGGGCTGTCCCAGATGGTGTTCGCCGAGGCCTGGCCGGCGATCGGCAGGGCGGCGGCGAGGGCGAGGGCGGCGACCGCGGCGGCCTTGGCGAGCGGGGTGCGAAGCATGGGAGTGGACCTCTTTCGAGAACTGGACGAGTGGCGGTGGGTCCGGTGTCGCGTCCCGCGGTTGACGCTCGGCCGGTTTGCCTCCGGGCGGTGGGCCCTGCTGGCGAGTACTAGCTTCGTCGCAGTTCAGAGTGGGTGGAAGGGTTCTCCGGTGGACGGAAACGGCAGCGTCCGGATCCGTCCAGCCGGGCCGGATCAGTCCAGCAGGCGCTCGTAGAACGGCGTGACGAGCGGGGCGCCGACGCGGGTGAGCGTCCAGCCGCGCAGCGCGGGGACGGTCTCGACCGCGCGCCGGCAGAACGCGTCGACGACGGTCTCGGCGGCGCTCAGCCGGCCGGCGACCAGGTAGACGCCGAGGACGGCGCCGGGGCCGGCCCCCTCGTGCACGGAGACGTGTTCGATGCGCTCCTGGGGCCGCGCGCTCGCCAGCAGCACCCCGGCGGTGTCGGGTGCGAGCGCTGCTCCCGAGGCCGGGGCCGGGGCCGGGGCCTGGATCTCGGCGTGAATCAGGTACATGGAACGGACTCTGCCGAACCGTCGGCATCCCGGCATAGAGGATCAACCCGGACGGTTCCGGCGGTGTCCGGAACCGTCCAGGGGCCCTTGCTGGCCCCCTCTCGCACTCGCGTGCGATGATCGCGTACGCAGCGATTGGCGATTCAGGCCTTACACACCGGGGGGTAACGAGGCATGCTGACCGCACTCGGGCTGGATGCCGTGTCGGAGAGCGTCTACCGCAGCATGCTCGCGCATCCCGGCGACGGGGTGCGGGCGCTGGCGGAGCGGCTCGGGCGCGGCGAGGAGGATGTCCGGCGCTGCCTGGACCTGCTGAGCGAGCTGGCGCTGATCCGGCCCTCCTACGAGCGGGAGGGCGAGCTGCGTGCGGTGTCGCCGCAGGTCGGCATGGAGTTGCTGATGGCCCGCCAGCAGGCCGATCTGGCGGCGCAGCAGCTGCGGATCGAGGCGTCCCGGGCGGCGGCCGCGCAGTTGATCGCGGAGTACGCGGACCTGCGGCCGGCCGCCTCGCACGCGGGGGTGGAGCAGTTGGTGGGCCTGGACCAGATCCGGGACCGGATCGCTTCGCTGGCCCGTGGTCTGACGGCGGAGATCATGACCTTCGCGCCGGGTGGGGGGCATTCTCCGGAGAGCATCGAGGCGTCCCGGCCGCATGACCGGGATCTGCTGGGCCGGGGGGTGCGGATGCGGACGGTGTACCTGGACAGTGTGCGCAACAGCCAGCCGACGGTGGCGTACGTGGGCTGGCTGGCGGAGCTGGGCGGGGAGGTGCGGACGGTGCCGGAGCTGCCGACCCGGATGATCATCTTCGATCGGTCGACGGCGCTGATCCCGGTCAGCGGGGAGGACACCCGCGCGGGGGCGGTCGTGCTGACCGGTCACGGGACGCTGGTGGCGCTGTGCGCGCTGTTCGAGCACGTGTGGGGTCAGGCGCGGGAGCTGGGGCCGTCGGTGGTGCGGGACGAGGGCGGGCTCAGTGCGCAGGAGTCGACGGTGGTGCGGTTGCTGGCGCAGGGGCTGACGGACGAGGCGATCGCCAAGCGGTTGGGGGTGTCGTCGCGGACGGCGCGGCGGGTGGCGACGGATCTGATGGAGCGGCTGGGTGCGCGCAGTCGTTTCGAGTTCGGGATGCGGGCGGTGCAGAACGGCTGGCTGCCGCAGCAGGTGTAGGGCCGGCGTTCGCGCGGGTGGCCGTGGCGGGGGCCGGGCGGCTGGTGCGGGTGTGGGTCCGCCCGCCGCCCCCGGGTCGCGGGGGCGGCGGGCGGCGCCGGGGGTGTTGGAGCGGGGCTGCTAGAACGGCGGGAGCGTGCCGAGCTTGACGTCGCCCGTGTAGTGCTTGCCGAGCGCGTCGAAGTCGTAGTACAGGTGCACGTCGTCGCCGACCAGGTAGAACCTCTGCGTGCCGTTGACGAACGGCGACAGGCCCAGGTGGAAGGTGATGCCTTCGGTCAGGCTGCCGGAGGCGCTGCCGACCTTGACCTTGCCGAGGAACGGTACGTTCGCGTACACCACGATGGACGCGGAGCGGGCGGTCGTGTCGAGGGTGAGCGTGGTCTCCAGCGGGCCGGTGACGTAGGTCCAGGTCTGCACGTCCGTGATGGCGGGCGTGACGTTCTGGACTACTGCGACCGGGGCCGGGGCCGGGGCGGCCGCCATGGCCGCCGTGCTGCCGAAGCCGACTGTCAGGACGGCGAGGCCGGCCACCACAACACCCGCACGACGTACGAAGCGGTTCTTCATGGTTCCCTCCCAGAGGTGTGAGCTGATGGTCGGGTCCCCCGGGGTGATTCCTATCAGTCAACTCGCTTGGGGTGCCAGCGTGTTGTACATCACGACCGCGCTCCGGCGTAGAAGTGGACCCCCCCGTTCGGGTGGTTTTTCTTGACTTTGCCAGCGTCTCTGTGCAGTGATGGGCGGCCCGTGTCGCGCGGCCCGTTCCGGGTACGGAGCAGCCGCCCCCTCGTGCGGGTTCGGGGTTTTGCCGGGCGGCCGCGGCGCGGGGCCTGCGGGCGGGCCGGGGCCGGTGACGGGGCCCGGTCGGGGGCGGGAGGGCCTGCGCCCGCGGGCCAAGTGGACCGGTCGCGCGGGTGACGCTACGCGCGTCCGTTTCCGTCCACCCGGGGGGATTTGTCGGACCTTCACCGATTCCCCATCAGATGATCACTCCGCTGCCGGAATTCCGACCCCTGGCGTACGGCGCGGTCCACTCGAATTCCTTCGCACACCGCCGAGCAGCGAAAGGCCTTCACCTCATGACCCGCCCTGCCGACCGCCCCTCCCCCGACCAGCAGCTGCGCGAGGCCGCCGCGCGACTGGACCGGCGCCGCTTCCTCACCGTCACCTCGGCCGCCGCCGCGCTGGCGTTCACCGTCAACCTGCCGTCCGCGCACGCCGAGGACGCCGAGTTCGGCCCGCGCGCCATCACCGGCGACCCGTTCACCCTCGGCGTGGCCTCCGGCGACCCGCTGCCCGGGGCCGTCGTGCTGTGGACCCGCCTGGCACCGCGCCCGCTGGAGCCCGGCGCCGGGCTGCCGCCCACCGGTTCGGTGCGGGTGGGCTGGGAGCTGGCCCGCGACGAGCGGTTCCGCAAGGTGGTGCGGCGCGGCAGCGCCCGCGCGCACGCCGAGTTCAACTACGCGGTGCACGTGGACGTCGACGGCCTCGACGCGGACCGGGTGTACTGGTACCGCTTCACCGTCGGCACCTGGAGCAGCCCCGTGGGGCGCACCCGCACCGCGCCGGAGCGCGGGCGCAGGCTGGACGCCGTCCGCTTCGGGCTGGTGTCCTGCCAGGCCTACGAGGACGGGTACTTCACCGCCTACCGCCACCTGGCCGACGAGGACCTGGCGGCGGTGTTCCACGTCGGCGACTACATCTACGAGTACGGCATCGACGCGGCGGGCGGCGACCGCAAGTACACCGACCGCACCCTGCCGGCGCTGTTCGACCACGAGACGGCCACGCTGGAGGACTACCGGCTGCGCTACTCCCTCTACAAGAACGACCCCGACCTCCAGGCCGCGCACGCCGCCCACCCCTGGTACGTCACCTGGGACGACCACGAGGTGGAGAACAACTACGCGGCCGGCATCCCCGAGAAGGGCCAGGACCCGGCGCCGTTCATCGCCCGCCGCGCCGCCGCCTACCGCGCGTACTGGGAGAACATGCCGCTGCGGATGCCGCAGCCGCGCGGCACCGAGCTCACCCTCTACCGGCGCGTCCACTTCGGGCAGCTGGCGCAGTTCGACATCCTCGACACCCGCCAGTACCGCGACGACCAGGCCAACGGCGACGGCTGGCAGTACCCCACCCCGGAGTCCGAGGACCCGCGGCGCACCCTGATGGGCGCCGCCCAGGAGCGCTGGTTCGCCGAGGGCCTGCGCCGCTCCCGGGCGACCTGGAACGTCGTGCCGCAGCAGGTCGTCTTCTCCCGCCGCAAGAACACCACCGCCGAGCGCTCCAAGCTCTCCATGGACGCGTGGGACGGCTACCCGGCCGCCCGCGAGCGCTTCCTGGCCGCCGTCGACCGGGCCGGGGTGGAGAACCTGGTGCTGCTCACCGGTGACGTCCACGTCGCCTACGCCCTGGACGTCAAGCGCGACTTCGCCGACCCCAACTCCCGGACGGTGGGCGTGGAGTTCGTCGGCACCTCGATCAGCAGCGACGGCGACGGCGAGGAGCGGCCGTCCAACTGGCAGAACCTGATGTCGGCCAACCCGCACATGAAGTTCTACGACGGGCGGCGCGGCTACACCACGCTCACCCTTGACCGCCACCAGGTGCGCGCCGACTACCGGGCGATCTCCCACATCACCCGCCCCGGCGGCACCGTCACCACCGCGGCCTCCTTCGTCACCGAGGCCGGCAACCCGGGCATCCGCCCGGCCTGACCCGCCACCCTCGGGTCCCGCCGCTCACGGGGGCGGCGGGGCCCGGGGCAGCACCAGGGGGCGGTGTAGGTGCCGACGATCCCGGTGATCTCGACATCGAGGCCGGTCTCCTCCCGCGTCTCGCGAATACCGCACCCGGCGATCGACTCACCGATGTCCATCCTGCCGCCGGGCAGGGCCCACATCCCGGCGGAGGCCTTCGGTTCAGACTTCGCCGAACTCGCCGCTGCTCACAGCGGCGACGAACGACGCCCAGCCCTCGGCCGAGAAGACCAGAGCCGGGCCCTGGGGGTCCTTGGAGTCACGGACCCTGCCCGGGTGCACATCGTCCACCTCGACGCAGCCGCCCCCGCCATTGCTGTAGGTGCTCTTGCGCCACCTGGCGCCCGTTGGGTCATGCATGGTCCAGTTCCTCCCGTGTCTCCCGGATCATGGCCAAACTGTCCGGCTGGCTGTGCGCGTTGACCTGGAGTCGATCGTATCTATCGACCCATCGGGCCACCGTCTCGGCGTCTTGTTCCAGGCCTGCTGCTTCACCACCGGCAACCTCACCGCCACCCCCACCCCCGACCCCCGCCTCAAACCCGCCCGCGCCCAAGCCACGGCCCACACCACCCACCACTGACCCGCGCAGGAAGTCGACCCCACCGACTTCCTGCGCAGCACGGTCCTCCCCGGCTACGGGGCGAGCCGCAGGTGGATCGCGAGGACGCCGAGCCGTTCCATCTCCAGCGGGTAGATCTCGCGGCAGGCGGCGAGGAGTTCGGCCCGGCTCATCCCCTCGGATCCGATCGCCTCCAGGCCCTCGGCATCGAGCATCGCGTCGAAGCTCGGGTACTCCACCACCTCGGTGACCCGGGTACGGTAGCGGGCCTCCCCGGATTCGAAGACGAGCAGCTGCCCCGGATGGATCTTTCGCATGCTGGGGTAGCCGACGCGCACCTCGATGGTCTTGGTGCCGGCCGCGATCAGGTCGAGATAGGGGCGGCGGATCCGGATGACGCGTTCCTGGCCTGACACGGGGGTGGTTTTCCGCTTCTACCGAGGAAGGAAGGGACGGGGCCGCCAAGCGCTCGCGCAGTTCGCCGACGGCGGCGCGGGCGCGTACAGAGTCGACGACGCGGTCGGAATCCAGGGAAGTAGCGCCGAGCGGAGGCCTTCGGTTCAGAGTCCGCCGAACTCCCCACTGCGGACAGCAGCGACGAACGACGCCCAAGCCTCGGCCGGGAAGACGAGAGCCGGGCCGTGAGGATCCTTGGAGTCACGGACGGGCATCAATTCGAGAGAGCCGCGCGCAACCTCAAGGCAGTCGCCGCCTTGCTGGCTGTACGTCGACTTCACCCACGAAGCGGTAGTCAAGTCGAAATCAGCCATGAGAGTCCTTCCGGGCGTGGAGTATGAATTCGAGAGTCGCCGACTCGGCCAGCGCCCCTACTTGGAGGCGATCGTATCTCCTGCGCCAGTCGCGGAGCCTGTCGTCATCCCGCTCAACATGCCCTCGCCCCTCAGACTCAGAGTAGCCAAACAGAGAGCCGTCGGGGAGTGTTAGCAGCCTCATGGACAGGGCGAACGGCCTGTGCTCCCCCATGCTGAACGGCGCTACCTGAAGTACTACGCGCCCCTGCTCGTAGAGCTGTTCAAGCTGCTCAAGCTGCTCCCGCATGACCGCCGGGCCGCCGATGATCCGCCGGAGGCAGCTCTCATCCAGCACCGCGTGGATGAGCGGCGGATCACGTCGCGCCAGAGCTTCCTGTCGCGCGAGCAGAAAGGTCAGCCGCTCTTCTGCTTGCCTGGGGGTGATATCCCTTCGACGCACATCCGCCCTCGCAAGAGCCGCTGCGTAGGACTTCGTCTGAAGCAAGCCGGGGATGACGCCAAGTTCGAAGATTCGGATCTCACTGGCCCGCGTCTCATTGGCTGCGTACTCCGGGAAGCCCTCCAGCAATGCCGAGTGCTTGGCCTGGAGCCACATCAGCAGCAGGGTCCCGCCTGTCTCAAGCACCCGATCGGCATCACGCGCGAACTTCTCGCTTGGCGGGGTCCGGTCGGGCGGGGCAAGTTCAGCATAGGAGACATAGGAGGGATCAACTCCCACGAGCCTCGCCAACTGAGCTTGCGTAAGGCCAGCAGCCTTGCGCGACCTGCGAAGTTGCACTCCGAAGGGCGCCCATGGACCTGATGTTGGATCAAGTTCCTTGAGGTTCAACGATCTTCACCTACTTGCCGAATACCAACTTCAAGATTCAGATCTGGTTCCGATCGTAGGGGATAGAGCGCCACTATGGCTACACCCGGTGACTCACTGGGCGCACAGCGCAACCTTGCGGGACCCGCGCCCTCCGACGAGATGGCGCCCGGCACCTGCGGGAAGTCGCTCCGTCGACCGCTGCGCCCGTCAACCTCTCGTGCCTGGAGCAGAGTTGAGCATGACCCGCATCATGAGCAAGCCTCCCGCCCGTCGTTCGGGCCAGCAGGCCTTCGTCTTGGGCGAGGACCCCGACGGCTCGCATGACCTCTCCGCCCTCCTGGTCGACCCCGTCTACACGAGCGGCCTGACCCTTCCCGGCGGCAGCGCCGAGCAGGACGAACTGCCCCACCTCGCGGCCCGTCGGCACCTCGAAACCGAGACCGGGCTCGTGCTGCCCCTCCGCACGATCCTCACCGCCGACTACGTGCCCGCAGCCGAGTTCCCCGAGGACCTCAACCTCGTCTACGCGGGCGGGATGCTCACTCCCCGACAGGCCGACATCGTCCGCCGCCACAAGCCGCCGCAGGCCATCCGCGCCCTCCACTGGGTCCCCCGGCACAGGCTCCGCGACGTCATGGCCGACGACCAGTACCGCCGCGTCGCGGACGCCTGGGACGCCTGGGAGCACGGCGCCGGCCTGCCCCTCCTCATCCAAGGCGTCCCCGTCCCGGTCGGCTGATCACGCCCCGGCCGACAGCGACACCTCAGGGCCGGACCACCACGGGCACCGTCCGACCCTTCACTTCAACAGCCGCCGTGCACGGACCGCCCGCTTGCACGCCCGCTCCCGTTGAAGGCGCCTGCCGCCACCAAGCGCAGCCCACGGCGCACCCCCTTCGCACCCATCCTCCCCCGAGGTACTTCGCCATGCTCAAAACCCACCTTCCCCGCACGTTCGTCGCGCGCCTCGACTCCCGCACCGAATCCACGCCTCTGGCCCGGTACTTGCTGCGCGCCTACCTCTCCGGCCTGCCCTCAGGCGAGCGCTACCGCGACACCGCCGAACTGCTCCTCGGTGAGCTGTTCGCCAACGCCGTCCAGCACACCGACACCCCCGCCGACCGCCGCATCGAGATCCGCTTCGCCCTCGTCAAATCCCGCCTGCGCCTCGAAGTCCACGACGCGGGCACTGGCCACCCCTCCCTCCACGCCCCTGACTTCGACGACGAACACGGACGCGGCCTGTTCCTCGTCAACGAACTCGCCGAGAAGTGGGGCTGCTGCCCCCGCGCCGGCGGCATCGGCAAATTCGTCTGGGCCCTCATCGCCCCCGCGCCCTCCCCCGCGCCCACCACCCTCACCCTCCTCGCCGTCTGAACAGGCACCCACCATGCGACTCCCCCTCACCGCCCGGCACCTCTTCGACACCGGCTCCACCCCCGCAGACGCCTACGCCACCCTCGCCCGCCGCACCCGCCAACCCCTCCGATCCGCCCGCGCCGTCTGCATCGCCCTCGGCATCCCCGCCACCGACACCCAGCGCCGCCTCGACGACTGCTACGACGCCCTCCTCGCCAACCCCCGCCCCGGATCCGAGAACGACACCGGCGAACTCCTCGAAGCCCTCGGCGTCTTCGACATCCCCAAAACCCCCGACGACCGCGACCACGCCATCATCGACCTCTTCCTCACCGCCATCGACGCCCACGGCAGCATCCGCGCCGGCCACCAACACGGCCTCACCCGCTGGTTCACCACCGGCAACCTCACCACCGCCTACCTCTCCCTCACCGCCACCCACCCCCACCCCACCACCGGCAACCCCACCCACTACTGGACCACCCTCACCACCGCCGGCGAACTCCTCACCGCCGCCCCCACCCCCGACCCCCGCCTCAAACCCGCCCTCACCCACGCCCGCACCCAAGCCACGGCCCACACCACCCACCACTAACCCGCACCAGAAGTCGACCCCACCGACTTCCTGCGCAGCTCGATCGACCGCCAGCTACGGGGCGGGCCGCAGACGGATCGTCACCCGCGCAGCCCCCGGGTTGACCGGGAAGGCCGGGCCGTCGGAGCGGACGGCCCCCGGACACACCACCGCCCCGCCCCGCGCCGCAGCGGGGCAGGGCAGGGCAGGGCAGGGCAGGGCAGGGCAGGAAAACGAGCGAACGGGTCGGGCAGGCAGCGCAGTTGCGAGACCGAATCGCCCTAGGTGCGGCCGGCGGCGCGGGTGCGGCGGGAGAGGGAGTCCAGGACGACGGCCGCCAGCAGGACGGCGCCGGTGATCATGTACTGGATGGCCTGGGCGGCGTGGACCATGTCCAGGCCGGTGGTGATGGACTGGATCACCAGGATGCCCAGCAGCGCCGACCAGGTCTTGCCGCGGCCGCCGAAGAGACTGGTGCCGCCGATGACGGCGGCGGCGATCGCGCTCATCAGGACGTTGCCGCCGCCCAGTTGCTTGTCGGCGGAGCCCTGCTGGGAGGCGTAGAACAGCCCGCCCAGGCCGGCCAGGAACGCGGAGACCATGAAGACGGAGATCCGCACCCGGGCCACGTTGACGCCGGCGCGCCGGGCGGCCTCCACACCGCCGCCGACCGCGAAGATCTGGCGCCCGTAGGAGGTGCGGCGCAGCACGAAGTCGGTGAGGACGACGACGCCCACCAGCACGACCAGGGGCAGCGGCAGGCCGCGGTCCTGGTTGAGGGCATAGGCGGTGGCGAGGGTGAGCACGGCCAGGGCGCCGGTGCGGACGGCGGTGTCGGCGGTGGGGCGGGCGGTGAGGCCGGCGGCGGTGCGCCGGCGGGCGGTGCGCAGGTGGGCGAGGAGGTAGAGGGCGGGGGCGAGGACCGCCAGGGCCCAGGCGTAGGCGATGTCGCCGTCGCCGAGGAAGGTGGTGTCGAGGGTGGCGATGAGGCCGCCGTGGCGGTTGTTGACGGTGCCGAGGTCGCCCAGGACGTACTCCTGCAGGCCGCTCCAGGTGAGCATGCCGGCGAGGGTGACGACGAAGGCGGGGACGCCGACGCGGGCGAAGAAGAGGCCGTGCAGCAGGCCCATGGCGGTGGCCGCGGCGAGGGCGGCGAGCACGGCGAGCCATTCGGCGACGCCCTGGCGTACGGCGAGGACGGCGGCGAGGGCGGCGCTGGCGCCGGCGACGGAGCCCAGGGAGAGGTCGATCTCGCCGAGGATGAGGACGAAGACGACGCCGACGGCGATGAGGCCGGGGCCGGCGATGAAGCGGGTGATGTTGGTGAGGTTGTCGGCCTGGAGGAAGTGGCCGGTGACGGACTGGAAGATGACGGCGATCAGGATGAGGCCGACGACGACGGGCAGGGAGCCGAGTTCGCCGGCGGCCAGGCGGCGGCGGGCGGCGTCCAGGTAGCCGGCGGGGCCGGCGGCCCGGGTGTGCAGGCGGGGGTCGGCGCCCGGGGCCGCGGGGTCGGGGCCGGGGGCCGCGGGGTCGGCGCCGGGGGCCGCGGGGTCGGCGCCGGGGGCCGCGGGGGTGTCGGCGGGGGTGCTGGGCGTGGTCATGCGGCGTCCTCCTCCTCGGTGTGGCGGGCCTGGCGCCGGGCGTGGGCGTTGTCGGTGGCTCCGGTGATGGCGGAGACGATCTGCTCCTGGGTGGTGCCGGCGACGGGGAAGACGCCGTTGTTGCGGCCCAGTCGCAGGACGGCGACGGTGTCGGCGACGGCCCGCACGTCGGCCATGTTGTGGCTGACGAGGACGACGGCCAGGCCGCGTTCGCGCAGCCGCTCGACGAGGTCGAGGACCTGGGCGGTCTGTTCGACGCCGAGGGCGGCGGTGGGCTCGTCCAGGATGACGAGGGCGGGCTCGCCGACCAGGGCGCGGGCGATGGCGACGACCTGGCGCTGGCCGCCGGAGAGCGCGGCGACGGGGGTGCGCACGTCGGGGATGCGGATGGCGAGGGTGTCGAGGAGTTCGCGGGCGTGCTGTTCCATGGCGACCTCGTCCAGGAGCCCGTGGCGGCGTTTCTCGCGGCCGAGGAACAGGTTCGCGATGACGTCGAGGTTGTCGCACAGGGCGAGGTCCTGGTAGACGGTGGCGATGCCGAGGGTCTGGGCGTCCTGGGGGCGGGCCAGTCGCACGGGCTCGCCGTGCCAGGTGATGGTGCCCTCGTCGACGGGGTGGACTCCGGCGATGGTCTTGACGAGGGTGGACTTTCCGGCGCCGTTGTCTCCGACGAGGGCGAGGACTTCGCCGGTGTGCACGTCGAGGCCGACATCGGTGAGGGCCTGGACGGCACCGAAGCGCTTGGAGACCGAGCGCAGCTGGAGGACGGGTGCGCCTGTCACATGAACCTTCTTCTGCGGTGGTGGACTTGGACCCGGGTCGAGCTGGGCGGCTGGGCGGGCCGGGCTACTTGAGGCCGGCGGCGGCGCAGGCGGCGGCGTAGTCGGCGGTGCAGATGTCGGAGACCTTGTAGAGGCCGTCGGCGACGACGGTGGTGGCGATGTTGGCCTTGGTGACGACCTTGGCGTCCAGGAACTTGGCGGGGATGGCCTTGTCGGTGGCGCTGTCGATGGTGGCGGTGGCGACGGCCTTGACGTCCTTGCCCTTGAGGAGGGCGACGGCCAGTTCGGCGGCGGAGTCGGCGAGCGGGCGGTAGGCCTTGTAGATGGTGAAGGCCTGGTCGCCGTTGACGATGCGCTGGATCGCGTCGAGGCCGGCGTCCTGGCCGCCGACGGGGACCTTGATGCCGGCGCCCTGGAGCTGGGTGATGATGGCGCCGGCCATGCCGTCGTTGGCGGAGTAGACGGCCTGGAAGCCGTTCTTGCCGAGCTGGGTGACGGCGGCGCCGATCTTCTGGCCGGCGACGGTGGGATCCCACTGGCCGGACTGCTCGTAGACGATCTTCTTGACCTTGGCGTCGAGGATCTTGTGGGCGCCGGTCTTGAAGTCGGCGGCGTTGGGGTCGGCCTCGTCGCCGTTGATCATGACGACGTTGGCGTCGGCGGCCTGCGCGCCGAGGGCGTCGACGAGGGCCTGGCCCTGGAGTTCGCCGACCTTCTCGTTGTCGAAGGAGGCGTAGGCGGCGACCGGTCCGGTGGCCAGGCGGTCGTAGGCGACGACCTTGACGCCCTTGGCGGCGGCCTCCTGGACCCAGCCCTGGGTGGACTTGGCGTTGTAGGGGTCCAGGATGATCACCTTCACGCCCTGGGCGAGGAGGGTGTCGAACTGCTGCTTCTGCTTGGCGGCGCTGCCCTCGGCGTTGTTGTACAGGACCTTGCAGTCCGCGCACAGGGCGGCGACCTTGGCCTCGACGAAGGGGCGGTCGAAGGATTCGTAGCGGGTGGAGGAGGCGTTCTCGGGTAGGAGCAGCCCGATGGACTTGCCGTCTCCGGAGGCGGCCGCGTCCTTCTTGTCGCCGCCCGCCTTGCCGCAGGCGGCCATGGACAGGGCCAGTGAGATGCCGGTGGTGGCGATGAGGACGCGACGCAGTGCTGCGTTCATGGGGGTGCCTCTCCCTGACGTCGCCGCGGCTCTGCGGCGGGGTGGGGGGAGTTAAACCTGAACGCGTACATGACGTCAATAAGTAAATTCAGACTGCGGGCGATGCGCCTCTACTCGTTATCTTCATGAACACTGGCGGGGAGTTGAAACCTGGAGGAAGCTCCAAATGGCGGAACGGCGGCGCCCGTTGCGGGGCCCGCCGTTCAAGAGTCGATCAGCCTGTCGGAGTGTCAGGAAGGCGGGGCGCCCGCCGTCCCCGCGTGCGGCGGGCGCCCCTGTGCGGAGGTGGTACCGGTGGGTCGGGAACGACGCGTCAGGGGCGGTCGAGGGTGATCGAGTTGATCGGGCCCAGGTCGTACCAGACGCCGTTCTGCGCCGGGATGTCGTAGACGCAGTTGCCGCCGCCCGAGCCCTTGCACAGGTGGGCGTGGGCGCCGCCGGACTGGTTGTTGAGGACCCAGTGGTCGCCGTACTGGTTGCTCAGGTTGTGCGCGCCGTAGCTCCAGTACACCTCGCTCGGGGCCGAGGCCGGGTTCTGGTTCTGCGGGTAGACGCAGACCGCCCCGTACGGGCAGCCCGCCCAGGAGCCGTCGGCGGCGCCGGCGCCGCCGGTGCCCAGGGTGGTCAGGGCCGCGGTCGCGAGGGCGAGGGCGGCGAGGGCGTGGGTGATCCTGCGCATGGATGGTTCTCCCTTGGCTGGTGGGCGGCCTGACGTGGGGTCCGGCCGGTGCTCAGCAGCCTAGGAACGCGGGCGCGGCGGCGGTCCCTGACATCTGACAGGGGCGCGCCGCCGCACTCCGGGAGCCGACGTGCGCGGCTAGGGCTTGCCGAAGGTGTCGCACTGGGCGAGGTCGCCGGTGCGGTAGCCGGTGGTGAACCAGGTCTTGCGCTGGTCGGAGGAGCCGTGGGTCCAGCTCTCCGGGTTGACCCGGCCGGTGGCCTGCTTCTGGATCCGGTCGTCGCCGACGGACGCGGCCGCGTCCAGGCCCTGGGCGATGTCCTGGTCGGTGAGGGAGGCGATCAGCGGCCGCCCGGTGGAGGGCTGCGGGGTGGTGGTGGCGTGGTGCGCCCACACCCCGGCGTAGCAGTCGGCCTGGAGTTCCAGCTTCACGGAGGCGCTGTTGGCACCCTGACGGTCGTTGCCGACCTTCTGCATGGTGCCGAGGAGGTTCTGGATGTGGTGGCCGTACTCGTGGGCGACGACGTAGGACTCGGCGAAGGGCCCGCCCTTGGCGCCGAAGCGGGCCGAGAGCTCGTTGAAGAAGCCGAGGTCGAAGTAGGCCTTGCGGTCGCCGGGGCAGTAGAACGGGCCGACGGCGGAGGTCGCCGGGCCGCAGGCGGTGGAGACCTGACCGGTGAACAGCACCGTCTCGGCGTTGCGGTACGCGGTACCCGTGCGCTTGGGCAGTTCGGCGCGCCAGAACTCCTGCACGCTGTTGGTGACCGCCACGATCCGGCAGTCCTGACGCCGGTTGGCGTCCGCGCCGGTCTTGCAGGCCTGCTGCACCTCGCCGACGGTGTGCGCGCCGTTGGAGGTGGTGGAGCCGCCGCCGGAGGACAGGCCCAGCAGTTGGGGGTCCACGCCCAGGACGACCGCGAACAGTACGACGATCAGGCCCACCGCCCCGCCGCCGATGGCGACCTTCCCGCCCGGGATCCCGCGCCGGTCGTCCACCTGTGAGGTGTCGAGGTCGCCCTGGTCGTCGAACTGCATGCCCCTGCCCGCTTCTGTCGTGTTTGTCATTACTGGTGACGGTCTGTGCCGGTGACGGCCCGCCCAGCCTACGGGCAGCGGGCGCCGGCGCGGCGCAGCGGGGGCGCGGGCGCCAGGGGCCGGTCAGGACGGGGGCGGGGGCTGGGGCGGGGGCTGGGGCGGGCGGCGACTGCGGACGTGGCCGTGACCGTGGCCGTGACCGTGGCGATCGGGCTCCGTTCCCCCGAGGCCGCGCGCGCCGTCCCGGACCGTCACCTGGCCCGGCTGCTGGACTGACGGTCCGTCAATAATCGTTGCGGGTCATGGATGTGGCCGCGGCGGAGGCTTCGGCAGGGCGGGCGGGCCCGCGGGGGCGGCCGAGCAGGACGCCGGCCAGGACCAGCGCCAGCCCGCACACCTGGCGCGCGCCGAGCCCCTCCCCCGCGAGGCCGGCGCCCAGCAGGACGCCCGCGAGCGGGTTGAGCAGGCCGAGCAGCCCGACCGTGCCGGCCGGCAGGTGGCGCAGGCCCGCGAACCAGAGCGCGAAGGCGAGGGCGGTGGCCACCAGGGCGACGTAGCCGAAGACCGCGAGCGTGCGGGCGTCCATCGCCGGGGGCGCGCCCTCCACGGCGGCGGCCAGGGGCAGCAGCATCAGGCCGCCGGCGGTCAGCTGCCAGGAGGTAGCGGCCAGCGGGTCCGCGCCCTCGCGCCAGCGGGCGGCCAGCACGTAGCCGACGCAGGAGACCAGCATCGCCGCCACCGACGCGGCCAGCCCCGCCCCGCTGACCGCGCCGCCCGCGCCGAGCAGCGTCAGCGCCACCCCGCCCAGGCCCACCACCGCGCCGACCAGGTGGGCGCGGTGCGGGCGCTGCCCGGCCAGCGCCCAGGCGGTGAGCAGCATCGCCAGCGGGGAGGCGGCCATGACGGTGGCGGCGGTGCTGGTGGGCAGCAGTTGGGAGGCGAGGTAGAGCAGGACGAAGAACACCGCGGTGTTCAGCAGTGCGAGCAGGGCGCTGCGCCACCACCAGGGTCCGCGCGGGCGGCGGCGGGAGAGGGTGAGCAGGACCAGTCCGGCGGGCAGGGCGCGCAGGGTCGCGCCCCACAGGGGCCGGTCGGCGGGCAGGTAGGCGTGGGTGACGTAGTAGTTGGCACCCCAGGCGAGTGGCGCGATCGCGGTCAGCAGGACCCACCGCAGATTGGCTTCCATGGAAGGCAATATACCTTCCCAGGAAGATACTGGCGGTAGGATGGCCCCATGGAGCACCACCAGCAGCACCCCCGGACACCCGCGCGGCCGGGCGCGGACGCCGACCACGTGGCGCTGATCCAGGCCCAGTGGCGGCGCGAACGCCCCGACCTCGACGTCTCCCCGCTGGCCGTCATCGGCCGCCTGCACCGCCTCGCCGCACGGCTGACCGGCGAACTCACCCTGGTCTACTCCCGCTACGGCCTCGGCGAGGGCGAGTTCGACGTCCTGGCCGCGCTGCGCCGGGCCGGCGCCCCCTACCAGCGGGCCCCCGGGGAGCTCGCCGCCCACACCATGGTCACGACCGGCGCGATGACCAAGCGGATCGACCGCCTCGAACACGCCGGACTGGTCACCCGCCGCCTCGCCGAGGGCGACCGGCGCGGGCGCGTCGTCGCCCTCACCGACGCCGGCCTGCGGCTGATCGACGAGGCGTTCACCGCCCACCTGCGCAACGAGCACCGCCTGCTCGCCCTCCTGTCCCCCGAGGAGGCCGCCGCCCTGCAGACCCTCCTCACCGCCTGGCAGCAGCGCCTGGACGGCATCGCACCGGGCGGCGGGCCAGCAGAATGTGACGCATGACCAGCACCCCTCCGCCGTCCCAGCCCGAACCCGGACCCGAACCCGGACCCGGGCCGCAGCCCCAGCCGTTCCAGCCGTCGCCGCCCGGCAGCCCGGAGAGCCCGGGGGCCCGGGCCGACCGGCGGCTGGTGGAACTGCTGCAGGAGCTGCGGGTGCTGCAGACCGGCGTGCAGATCGTGTTCGCGTTCCTGCTCGGGGTCGCCTTCACCCCGCGCTTCGCCACCCTCACCGACGGCCAGCAGGACGTCTACGTCACCACCCTGCTGCTGGCCGTCATCTCCTCGGCCGTGTTCGCCACCCCGGTGGCGCTGCACCGCGGGCTGTTCCGCCACCCCGGCAAGGCACGGATCGTCAAGGTCTCCGCCCACATCGCCCAGTTGGGACTGATGCTGCTCGCCTGCGCGCTCACCGGCGCCGTGCTGCTCGTCCTGGACGTCGTGCTCGGGACCGCCACGGCCCTGGCCATCACCTCCGTCGTCGCGCTGATCTTCGCCGGGCTATGGTTCGTCCTGCCCTGGGTGGTGCGCCGCCCGCTGCACGACGACTGAGACCGGCACCCGGCGGCCGGAACCGGGCACGGGCGGCGCCGCGTGGTGGACTCCCCTCCCCCACACGGCGGCCGGCGACGCTCAGCCCGCCGCCACGGGCGGGGTGAGCCAGTCGTCGAGGGGGACGCCGCAGCTGTTGACGATGCCGGCGACCAGCGCGTAGGCCCACCGCACGACACCTGAGGCCTGAGACCCGGCGCCCGACGTCCGAGGCCCGACACCGCCGGAACCGTCCCCACACCCGCCTCCCGCTTCCCGTCACCCGCGCCACGCCGGGGGCGGGCGCGGCACGGGTGACGGACGGGACCGGGCCGGGGCCGGCTGTCGGGCGCCGGGGGCCAGGCGAGGAAGACCCACATCTCCCTCACCCCTCAGAGCCCGCCCGCCCCCGAAACCGCTTACCGCCCCACCCCGCGCGGCGGGTACCGTGCCCGGATGCACAGCGACGACGACAACGGCAGCAGGAACGGCAACGCGGGCGGCAACGGCAGCGCTCCCACCTGGGACGTCCTGCTGCTCGGCGGCGCCTCAGGCCTCGGCAAGAGCCGCGCCGCCGCCGAACTCGCCCGGCACAGCGGCGCGTTCGTGGTCGAGTTCGACGACGTCGTCGCCGCCCTGCACGCCGCCACCACCGCCGAGGGCCACCCCGGCCTGCACCACTTCGACGGCCTCGACGACCCCGACGCGCTGCCCGCCGACCGCGTCCTGGAACTGCAGATCGCCACCGCCCGCGCCCTGGACGACGCCCTGCTCGGCGTGGTGCGCAACCGCCTCACCGTCGACGTGCCCGCGATCGTCGAAGGCGACTACCTCACCCCGGCCGCCGCCGCCCGCGCCGCCGCCGAGGCCGCCGGACAGGGCCGCGTCGTGCGCGCCGCCTTCCTGCACGAGGGCGACGCGGCCGACATCAGCGCCAACTACGCCCAGCGCGAGCCCGACTGCGGCCCGCAGGAGCGCCGCGCCGCCGTCAGCGCCCGCTACTCCCACTGGCTCGCCGGCCAGGCCCGCACCCACCACCTGCCCGTCCTGGACTGCCGCCCCTACCCCACCCTCGCCGACCGCCTGCTCCGCGCCCTGGCCTGACCCGGCCCGACCTGGCCCGACGAAAGGGGTCCACAGATGCTGATCGTGGTGAGCGGCGGGCCGGGCAGCGGGAAGACGACGCTGGCCCACGCGCTGGCGCAGCCGGGTGGACCCGGCAGTGGCCCGCGTCCGGATCCGGGCCCGCCTGACGACGCACCCGCGCCGCGCCGCGCACGCCGACCGCGCGCTCCTCGCCGCCCCGCCCGGCCCGGGCAACCTGCTGGACGACTTCACCCCGCCGTCCCTGCCGGTGCCGCACCTGCACGTGGACACCACCCACGGCTACCGGCCGCCGCTGGCGGACATCGCCGCCTTCGCCACCGGGCCCGGGAGCTGACCGCCAGTTCGCCGGTGGTCCCGGCGGTTCGCCGGATCAATTCGGCTTAGCGGCAGTCGAGTTCCGATACCCGCAGGCACTCGACGAACTTCGCGCGGACGGCGCCTCCGCGGGCCCGCCGCGCCCGGCCGTCCGTTTGCGGACAGCGCGCGAGGGGGAAGTCCCCGCGCCGGGCGCCGCTTGCGGGCGAGGCGCCGTGACCTCCGTGACCACCGCGGCGTCGGCCGCCACTCCGACGGCCGTACCCGGCTGGCCCGTCCGACAGGTTGTCAGCTCGCCCGTGTGGGCCGCCGGGATGACTTCTCCCGCGCGCCGGATCAGCCCAGATCAGCCCGGATAACACGGACGGCATAGTCATTTCGTCGCCTTATGGCCGCATTCATGCCGTCATCCAAAAGTCCCGCGAGCACCCTGGGGAGTCCCCGATGCCCGAAGTCAGACGCCCCTGGGGCTTGGCCCGAGCCTTCGAAGCACCAGGCAGAGCCCTGGCCCGTCCGTCCAGGAGGACGGGCTCGGCGCGGCGCGGCTGGACGGGAATGCTGGCAGCCGTGCTGACGCTGGCGCCGGCGCCGCTCGTCCCGCTGCTGGCCGCCCCCGCCGCGCACGCGGCTCAGTCGTGCCCGGCGGATGCCGGCTACACCGACTGCCTGTCCTTCGCCTACACCGGAAGCGACCAGGACTTCACCGTCCCCATCGGGGTCTCCTCGATCAGGGCGAAGGCCTGGGGTGCGGGTGCGGCCGCCGACGGCGACACCGCCGCGGCCGGCCACGATCACGCGAACCGGCCGGGCGCCGCCGGCGCCTACGCGACCGCGCTGCTGGAGGTGACGGCCGGACAGCGGCTGACGGTGGTACCGGGCCAGGGCGGGCGGTCGCGTCCCGACGGCTCCGGCTCCCCGGCGGCCCGCGACGGTGGCGCCTCCGTCATCCGGTCGGGCCAGTCGCACACCCCCGCGGACACCCTGCTGGCAGCCGACGGCGGCACGGCCCCGGCCGCGAGCACGACGGCGACGGCGGCCGCGAGCGGCGACGGTGCTGCCGGGTCCAGTGCTGCCGGGTCCGGTCCTGAAGACGGGTCGCAAGGCCTCGCGCCTCACGTGACCGAGCGCCAGTACGTCACCGGGGCGGCCTTCGGCGGCTTCGCGCCGTCCACCACGGGCGTCAACGGCGCCGACGCCGGCACCAACACCGGCACCAACACCGGCGCCGACGCGGCGAAGAGCGGCGGCGGCCACAGCGGCGATGGCGGCGACGGCCTCGTCGTGCTGGAGTGGAAGGACCCCGGCGCCGACGCCACGGCGGCGAAGGCCGACCCGTCAGCGGCCTCGGCGCCCGCCGGCCAGAGCAGCGCTCCAGGAGCCCCGGCCCCGGAGGCCACGCCGTCCGCAGCGGCCGGTCCGGTCGCCCCGAGCAGCGCGGCCGCCCCGCCGAGCACCGCCCCGGTCGGCCGCCTGCCCCGGGCACCCGGCGACCCCCTGGACTGCACGGGCAACACGATCTACGCCATCCAGCGCGGCGCCTCCACCAGCGGGAACGGCACCCTGCTGGCCCTGGCCGCCGGCAGCGTCGGCGGATCCAGCGTGACCGCGACGACGGTCAGCACGCTCCCCGCCGGATCCGGCTTCACCAACGCCCTCGGGATCACCGACGGCGGCACCGCCGCCTACGTGGTCGACCAGACGCCGACCGTCGCCGGGTCCGTCAACGTGTACGGCTACAACGCGGCCACCCAGACCTGGACCACCTACACCGGAACCGCCGGCCCCACCACCGACTCCTTCGTCGCCGGCGCGGTGGACCCGGCCAACGGCATCTACTACTACGCCAGCTTCGAGCCCGGCACCGCGACCACGCCCGGCGTGGCCACCCTCTACGGCTTCAACACCACCACCAACACCGCGATCCCCGGCGTGATCGCCACGTTCAACCTGCCGGTCACCGGCGCCTCCGGCCCCAACGGCGACATCACCTTCGACGCGGCCGGCAACCTCTACGTCCTCTCCTCCGTCGGCACCGACGCCGCCATCGGCCGGGTCAACGGTCCGATCCCCACCACCGGGTCGGCCACCGGCGTGCCGCTGACCGACACGGTGCTGAGCACCCTGCCCAACCCGGACAGCAACTCGTTCAACGGGGCGGCCTTCGACAACGCCGGAACGCTCTACATCGAGTTCGCCACGGGGACCACCACCTTCCTGGAGCAGCTCAACCCGAACACCGGCGCGATCCTGGCCGGGCCCACGCCGTACTCCGACAACGCGTTCCTGTCCGTGGACCTCGGCGCCTGCTCCACCAACCCGACCCTGTCCCTGCAGAAGAACATCGTCGGCCGGTTCGCCTCCTCGACCACGTCGAACGACCAGTTCAACCTGGCGATCACCGGCGGCGGCATCACCCAGGGCAACACCGCCACCACGACCGGCACCAGCACCGGCGTCCAGTCACCCCCCGCCGGCCCGGTCATCGCCGTGTCGGGAACCACCTACACGCTGACCGAGACCGCCGCCTCCGGCAGCCTCGCCAACTACACCACCGCCTACGACTGCGTCGACACGGCCAACGGCAACGCCCCGGTCGCCTCGGGCACCGGCGCGACCACCTTCAACCTGCCGTTCCCGCCCACGGTGGAGAACAAGAACAGTCCGATGGTGCTCTGCACCTTCACCAACACCCCGGTCCCCGCGACGCCCTCGCTCACGATCATGAAGACCGCGTCGCCGACCACGGTCACGGCCGCAGGTCAGACCGTCGACTACAGCTTCCTGGTGACCAACACCGGGAACGTCACGCTGACCGACGTGACGGTGAACGAGACCGCGTTCTCGGGCACCGGCACCCCGCCCGTGATCACCTGCCCGCCCGGCGCCGCCTCACTCGCCCCCGGCGCGTCCGTGACCTGCACCGCCCCCTACACCGTCACGCAGGCCGACATCAACGCCGGCTCGATCACCAACACCGCTACGGCCACCGGCACACCGCCCACCGGCCCGCCGGTGACCTCACCGCCCTCCAACGCAACCGTCACCGCGACGCCCGCACCCGCACTCACCATCATGAAGACCGCCTCCCCGACCACGGTCACGGCCGCAGGGCAGGTAGTCGACTACAGCTTCCTCGTGACGAACACCGGCAACGTGACCCTCACCAACGTCACGGTGAACGAGACCGCGTTCTCCGGCACCGGCACCCCGCCCGTGATCACCTGCCCGCCCGGCGCCGC